>CAZXHO010000179.1:0-5264 GCA_964640365.1 uncultured Sangeribacter sp.
GGTTCATCCCGGTCACGGAAATTACAGTTGTACCCTTGTGAATGCTCTCGCTTGGCATTTTAAGGATAATCCGGATTATGATGTAAGCGATCCGAGACTCGGTCTTGTCCACAGAATAGATAAAGATACCTCGGGTTTACTTGTGGTTGCTAAGACGCCGGAAGCCAAGACCCATTTGGGAAATCAATTCTTTCATAAGACCACGCGCCGAGAATATGTTGCTGTTGTGTGGGGTGACTTTTCCGAGCCTGAAGGTACAATCGTAGGGAACATCGCAAGAAATCCCAGGAACAAGCTTCAGATGGCTGTTTTTGATTATCCCACTATTGGGAAACATGCAGTCACTCACTATAAAGTGATAGAAAGTTTTGGTTATGTATCTATAGTGAAATGTGTTCTTGAAACGGGAAGAACTCATCAGATCCGTGTGCATATGCTCAGCAAGGGCCATCCGCTTTTTAATGATGCTCGATATGGGGGTGATAAAATATTGAAGGGTACTACTTTTGCTAAATACAAGCAGTTTGTAGAGAATTGTTTCAATACTTGTCCGCGACAGGCTCTTCACGCCCGTACACTTGGTTTTGTTCATCCAAGAACCGGTCTGGAGATGGATTTCGAATCGCCTGTGCCTGAAGATATGACAACACTTATTGAAAAATGGAGGGCATACCGTAAACGCGGTCAATAATTCACTGCGAGCCGACTATTTTAGTTTCTGAGGTGTTTTATATTTAGACAGTTTACATTAACTTTGCAAAAGAATGTAGCCGTATATCCGGGGAAAGAATATACCGGTACAGGCATTAAAAGGAAACATAATGAGTCAGTCAGAATATAATTTCAGTGATATTGCCCCTTATGATGATTCGGAATTCCATTCAAAGATGGAAGGTTTGGTGAAGGAACCGGGATTTCTTCATGCCGTAAATTTTACCATGCCTCCTTCAGATGTGCCGAAACTAATTGAGGAACTTTTAAAAATAGACAATAAAGATGATTTCCAGAAACAGGTAATGTTCCCATTTCTGGAAATGCTTGCCAAAACTACTACCTCCGGCATTTCTTTAGGCGGAGTCAAGTATCTGAACCCGTCAATGAGCTATACGTATATCACTAATCACAGGGATATCGTTCTCGATGCATCATTTTTAAATCTTGCTTTTCTGCGCAGGAGGTTGCCGACTTCAGAAGTGGCGATAGGCAATAATCTTCTCATATTCGACTGGATTAATGATCTTGTGAGACTTAATAAGAGTTTCATCGTTAAACGCAACACAGGATTGAGAGAAGGTCTCGAAGCTGCAAAAAAACTTTCCGCTTATATTCATTATTGCATACTCGAAAAAAGGGAGTCAGTGTGGATTGCCCAAAGGGAAGGACGAGCAAAAGACAGTAGCGACCATACGCAGGAATCTCTAATTAAAATGCTCGGTATAGCCGGTCAGGGTACGTTCATAGATAAGGTTAAGGAAATTAATCTTATGCCTGTGTCAATTTCTTATGAATTCGATCCTAATGACTATCTGAAGGTTAAGGAGTTTCTAATGAAGAAACGTGACCCGGCATTTAAGAAATCACAGAGAGACGACTTGTTTTCTATGGAAACCGGTCTATTGCAATTTAAGGGTAAGGTTCATTTCCAATTAACACCGAGAATAAATAGCAAGCTTGATCAGATAGGAGATTTTAAAGATAATAATAAGGCTGCCAAACATGTAGGGTGCCTTATCGATCAGGCTATTCATAGAAGTTATGAAATCTTTGAAATAAACTATATAGCATTCGATCTATTGCACTCAACCGATAGGTTCTCAAGAAAATATACTCCGGAGAAAAAGGAAGAGATAATAGGATATTTTAATAAACAGCTCGATAAAGTTGATCTTGAGGAAATCACTCCTGAGGAAAGGGAATTTATGTGGGAAATGATCCTGACCATGTATGCTAATCCACTCAGAAACAAACTTAGGGCTCTCCTTGGAGGAATGGAATAATCATAAAGTATTAATTTAAAGAGGGCTATTATGAGAATTCCAATCTTAGCTGCAATATGCCTTTTTGTTTTCAGCTTTCTTATAGACTTTTACATATATAGAGACGTTTGTTCTTCATCAAAGAAAAAGGTTTGGCGCTCTGTATATATTGTAAGTGCGATAATCTGTTGGTTGTTGCTGATAGTAACACTGTGTCTGCCGAGGAGGGATCAGGATTCCGACATTCTTCCTGTAATGTGGATGCTATACACTTATCTCACGATTTATGTTGGAAAGCTTGGATATGTGATATGTTCCTTGGTGGGCAGATTATTACGTAAAGCTCTAAAGTATAAGGGTAAAAAACATCCTGCGCGTGTGACGGGAATATTTTTGGGTATTCTGTTCTTTGCCATTATGTGGTGGGGTGTATTAATCACACGTAAACAGATTGAAGTTATACCTGTAGAAATTGCATCTTCTCAAATTCCGCGTCCGTTTAATGATTACCGGATAGCTCAGATTAGCGATCTTCATGTAGGTACATGGGGAAAGGATACGACTTTTGTCTCACAACTTGTAGACTCCGTAAATGCCCTTAAACCTAATTTGATTGTGTTTACGGGAGATGTGGTAAACAGATGTACCAAGGAAATAGAACCGTTCCTCAACACGCTCTCGAGGTTGCATGCTCCCGATGGGGTTATATCGATTCTTGGCAATCACGACTATGGTGATTATATGGATTGGGATGATCCGAAAGATAGGGAAGAAAATAACGCATTACTCGCTGTCTATCAAAAAAAGATAGGCTGGGATCTCCTTAACAATGACCGTAGGTTTATCGTGAAAGATAACGACAGCATTATGATTGTTGGTGTAGAGAACTGGGGTGATCCTCCATTCCATACATATGGAGACTTGGAGAAGGCGTTGAGTAGTTCGCCTGACTCTCTCTTTAATCAAAACGATCACAGGTTCAAGATATTGCTTACCCATAATCCTGCGCATTGGGATGAAATTGTATCTCACGACACTAACTTCGGCCTTACATTGTCAGGCCATACCCATGCAATGCAAATGGAAGGACGTTTATTTGGTAAGAAATGGTCTCCTGCAAAATATCGTTATAATTTATGGGGAGGGTATTACGAAAGGCTTAACGACAAGGGACAGACCGTAAGGCTATATGTAAACATAGGTGCCGGGGAAGTCGGAATGCCCGCAAGATTGTTGCGAGCCTATCCCGAGATCACTCTTATTACCTTGAAACACGTCGGTAATTGATCCATTATTTCTGAATACAAATTAATTTTCTCTGCTATCTGTTTGATCATGAAAGATACATCAGTGGTAATTAGCCTTGGCTCAAATTACGGAGATAGACGTAAGGCGGTTGAAGAGGCGAAAACATGGCTGAGCGATCTTCTCGATAATTATAAACATTCCGAAACTTACGAAACACTTCCGGTTGGTCGTTTAGGAAACAACTATTATAATTCGGTAGTTTCAGGCATTTTCCATGGTTCTAAGGTAGAACTTGAGAATAAGTGCAAGGAATATGAAAGAAGTAGAGGAAGGGATGAAGCTTCGAGAGCGATAAACAGGGTTCCAGTTGATATTGATATTGTCATTGCAGACGGAGAAATTATTCGACAAAGGGACTTTTCCTGTAATTTTTTTCAAAAAGGCTATAAAGAGATTTCGGAACTATACTGAAAGCCAATATTTTATTAGAAGAAAACGAGAATTTATCTCATTTGTTGGAGACAAATTCTCGTTTCCCTTTTATGTTTTTTCAGTAATTTATTTTTAATTACAGTAATTTATTTTTCCGGTTAAAAAGCTATTAATATTTGGATGCGCGGTAATATAACCAAATCCCAATTCCAAGATAGACAACATTTGGTATCTCCATAGCAATGAAAGGAGTAGTGAGTCCGGAGATGGCAAATGAACTTGTAACCGCTGAAAATAGAATATAACTGAAACTCAATGCCAATCCGATACCAATATTAAGGCCCATTCCTCCTTTAACTTTCCTTGACGACAGAGATAAGCCTATTAGAGTAAGTATAAAGGCAGCTGCAGTAGAAGCAATTCGTTTCTCTTTTTCGATCTCAAAAGCTTTGATATTTGCCACACCCCTCATCTTCTGTTTGTTAACATACTCGGAGAGCTGCGGCGTCGTCAATGTTTCCTGATCGTTGACGGAGATCATAAAATCTCTCGGTTCGAAAGGTATGATAGTATCGAGTTTACTGCCCTTGGTTATTTTCTCTTTCATACCGTCAAAATCTCTTGTCATATAGTCGGTTAAGATCCAATGATACATACGGGTTGTGTCATACTTTGCTATTTGAGCTGTTGTGCGTGACACAAGTTCTTTACCATTGAATTTATCGAGAGAAAAACGATAGCCTGTTTTATGTCTGTCTTCAAATCGTCCTATAAATGCAACCACGCCGGGTGAAACCTGTAGTTGCACGTTAGCATTTGACTCCACCTTTTTGTTTTTCACATATTTATTGGTATAGGCAATTCGTTTCACATTGGTGGGAGGAATAATATAATTACTAAGTGCAAACGTTAGTGCCGCTATTATTGCAGCTCCAATCATATAGGGCCGGAGAAGTCTACTGAAACTAATTCCGCTTGAAAGTATGGCTATGATTTCAGAGTTGGAGGCCATCTTTGAAGTGAAGAAGATGACGGAAATAAAAACGAATAGAGGAGAAAACTGATTGCCGAAATAAGGAATGAACGAGAAGAAATAATCAAAAATGGTTTCTTTTAAAGGTGCCGTAAGAAAAGCATCAAGTTTCTCGGTGATATCGAACATGACACTCACAGCCAGAAAGAGCATTGTGGCAAGAAAGAAGGTGCCGAGAAATTTTTTAAGAATATAAATATCCAGAATATAGAGCCTGAAAGGGTTCTTCCATTTTTTGCGAACAGGCACAATAGGGGAGGACTGTATTAGCTCTTTCTCCGCCTCTACAGCCTCTTCGGTAACGTCGTCTGCAATTGTTTGCAATGCTTCTCCGTTTCCTTCCATTAGTGCGCCTTCTTCTATTTTCGATGTTTTCTTTTCTTCTGAATCTATCATATCAGCAAATTGACGGTTATAGTCTTCTGGTCACCTTCTCCACCATTTCAGTTTTCCATGATTTGAAGTCGCCTTCCACAATATGTTTCCTTGCCTCTTTAACCAGCCAAAGATAGAATCCAAGGTTATGGATTGATGCAATCTGCATTGCCAGCAATTCCTGACTGATGAAAAGATGA
>CAZXHO010000180.1:0-5262 GCA_964640365.1 uncultured Sangeribacter sp.
GGTCTTGCAATATATATGGTCGATGGATTGAAAGATTTAATTGCAAACGATTCTTCATTTAATGGTTTCAAAGTAGTTATATGGGAACAAGCTCTACAATTTTTCAGAGGAATTATCTGTGAGAAATTAAGAGGTACACCCATCGAACATGTCTTCCTGCCCATGCTACGCAGGGAAGATATTATCACTATCAAATTAGAAGTAAAAAAAGATAGTAAAGATTTATGATATAACTGCTTTGACAAGCTTTACCTTTGTGAATGGTGTTTTAAACCTTTCGAATTTATTTTATAACATTTGTAAATCGGGTTAATGAGGGAGATTGACATAAAATATCCGATCGGGATTCAGACCTTTGATGAGATTATCAAGGGAGGATATCTTTATGTCGATAAAACCGACCTTATTTATAAACTCGTTAAGGATAACAAGTATATATTTCTCAGCAGGCCCCGACGCTTTGGTAAAACACTTCTAATCTCTACGATGGAAGCGTATTTCAAAGGTAAGAAAGAACTTTTTCAGGGATTGGCATTAGAACATCTCGATGATAAATGGATTGATTATCCGGTGCTCAGATTTGATCTTAGCATGGATAGCTTTGAGTCGGTCGATAAACTTGTGGGATTCCTTTCTGCCAAGCTTGATTTATGGGAGGAAGAATATAAGATTAAACCTGCTGATTCATATTCCATTGCTCAGAGATTTGAAAGAGTGATTCGTGTTATCTCTCAGTCAACGGGGAAACGTGTCGTTATTCTCGTGGATGAGTATGACAAGCCGATAGTTGATGCACTCGAAGATCCAGACCTTCAGAATGTCCTACGCCAACGTTTACAAGGCTTCTATTCTGTGATAAAAGGGGCTGACTCATATATACATTTCGCTATGCTTACAGGGGTGGGTAAATTTGCTCATCTTTCTATTTTTTCCGGTTTAAACAATCTCAACGATATCTCGTTAGATGAACCGTTTAATGCACTTTGCGGTATATCAGAAAGCCAAATGCATCAGTATTTCAGTCTGTCGGTAAGAAAGTTTGCCATTGCCAATAACATTACAGAAGAAGAGACTTGGCAGAGGTTTAAAAATCAATACGACGGCTATCATTTCTGCCGGGACGGAGAGGATATTTATAATCCCTTCAGTGTGCTTAATGCTTTCTCAAAGAATAGGATTGACGATTATTGGTTTCGTAGTGGCACTCCGAGCTTTCTTGTAAAACTCGTGAAACGAAATGGTATAGAACTCGGAGACTTAGATGAGACGTATGCTTCAGCATCACAACTGAATAACATCACCGATTACTCTACTAATCTCGTACCGCTTCTTTTTCAGTCGGGTTATCTCACCATTAAGGGGTGGAATGAAGATACACGAGAATATCAATTAGGCTTTCCGAATGAAGAGGTGAAGCGTGGTTTTTGGGATTTCTTTGTCCATGCATACTTCCCCTCGATATCAGGTAACGGTGTATTCTCACTCTCTTCCTTTGTTAAGGATTTAAATTCGGGAAAAGCTGACCAATTTATGGAGCGTCTGCAGAGTCTTATTGCAGATACATCTTCCGAGACAGAGCGAAATAAGGAGATTCATTTCCAAAATACTATGGCTATTGTAGGAAAGATGTTAGGTTTCCGTGTCAGAACTGAAGTACATTCGGCTTTAGGTCGTTGCGATATGATTATCGAAACCGGAAACTTCATCTATCTTATTGAGTTTAAGATGAACAGATCAGGACAGGAGGCTTTGGCACAGATCAAAGCTTCCGGTTACGCTCATCCTTTTATGGCAGACTCCCGCAAAAAAATTCTTATAGGTGCGAATTTCTCTACAGTAATCCGTACCATTTCAGACTGGGTAATAGAAAAACTCTGATATATCGTTAATTCCCGGTTGAGTGCATTCTATTTAATGACTGCTTCATAAATTTTTAATCTCTTGAGAGGTCACTGATATGAATAGTGGCCTAATTCATTGTTTCCTTTTTTATCCTTTATTTAAATTTTTACTATACACTGCATGGGCAATGGCTCAATGTGGGGTAATTGTTGCGGGCATATGGAAACTAACGGATAAGGTCTTGCGCTTTTCTATAGATTGATTTTAAGTAGACACACATAAATAAGATTTTACATAAACTAAAGATAAAAGTAGAAATGAATACCAAACGTAATATTCCTTTTTCCCCTCCGGACATGAGTGAGGCAGAGATTCAGGAAGTGGCGGAGGCTTTGCGCTCCGGGTGGATCACTACCGGACCCAAGACTAAAGAATTCGAGCACCTTATCTCACTGTGCTGTCAGACTGCACGTAATGATGCCTATGGTAATCCTTTGCCAACCACTGCATGCCTAAACTCAGCAACCGCTGCCATGGAAATGGCACTGAGAGTATTGGGTATCGGCGAAGGGGATGAGGTAATAGTCCCCGCCTATACATATACCGCAACTGCCAGTTCAGTATGTCACGTCGGGGCAACTCCGGTAATGGTTGACTGCGCTCCGGGATCATTTGAAATGGACTATGATAAATTGGCAGACGCCATCACGGAAAAGACAAAGGCTGTCATGCCAGTAGATCTCGCGGGGATAATTGCAGATTACGACAAGGTGTTTGCAGCCGTAGAATCTAAAAAGCATTTGTTCAGACCCGCAAACGACATACAGAAAGCATATGGAAGATGCATTGTCATTGATGATGCTGCGCATGCGTTCGGTGCTATGTGGCATGGGAAAATGTGTGGAGAGATTGCAGATTTCACATCCTTCTCTTTCCATGCAGTGAAAAATCTAACTACAGCCGAGGGTGGAGCACTCACATGGCGTGCCCACGAAGGGATTGACGACAGGGCTATATATAAGCAGATCCAGTTACTTTCCTTGCACGGTCAAAATAAGGACGCTCTTGCTAAAACGAAGCTCGGTGGTTGGGAATACGATATTATCGGCACATGGTATAAATGTAACATGACCGATATCATGGCAGGGATCGGACTTGCCCAGATAAAGCGTTACCCCGAACTGCTACGGCGTAGACGCCAGCTAATAGAGCGATATAACGTGGCTTTGGAAAAATATCCCGTGAAAGTACTGCCGCACTATAGCAACAGCCATTCCTCAAGCGGACACCTTTATATGGTGAGAATAGACGGAATCACCACCGAACAGCGTAACGAAATCATAGTTAAAATGGCTGAAAGGGGTATCGCCACAAACGTACATTACAAGCCATTACCCATGATGACTGCTTATAAGGCTCTCGGATTCGACATTAAGGATTTTCCGAATGCCTTTGAGCAATATCATAATGAAATCACGCTCCCATTACATACGCGCTTGAGTGATGAGGATGTGGATTACATACTTGATAATTTCACAGAGATAATCTCACAACTTTGAAAAGACTGTTTGACATAGTGGCAAGCGGACTCGGTCTGATAGCGCTGAGTCCGCTTTTTGCCATCCTTGCCGTCTGGATAAAATCAGATTCTAAGGGACCGGTATTTTATCGGCAGACAAGGGTGGGTAAAGACGGTAAGGATTTCCGTCTGTTTAAATTCAGGTCAATGCGTCCTGACAGCGACAAACTGGGGCTTATTACCGTTGGTGGACATGATCCGCGTGTCACACGTTCGGGATATTACATCCGTAAATATAAACTTGATGAATTTCCGCAGCTTATAAATGTCTTCAAAGGAGATATGAGCCTTGTCGGTCCACGTCCCGAAGTCAGGAAATATGTTGACATGTATACTCCAGAACAAAGGAAAGTGCTGGCAGTGCGCCCCGGAATCACCTCTCTCGCTTCTATCCGCTACCGTAATGAAAACGAGATACTCGCTGAGTCTGATGATCCGGATCGAACATATATCGAAAAGGTGATGCCCGACAAATTGGCTATAGATCTCGAATATGTGAATAAGGCTAACCTTATGACTGATATCAAGCTCATTTTCTCAACTTTCAGGGAAATTATCATAAAATAATCCGGCAGTCTACAATTACATATTACAATTATCTTCCTTAACCTGCCTGACTTCCATTCCTTTATAGACTCGTTCACTATTTAAAAAGTTTCAGACATGAAATCTTTTAGAAATTTTGCCGCATGGTATTTCTCGCGGTCTGCGCTTCCCTACTGGAGCATCCTTGCGCTCGACTGCGTGTTCGTGCTCTTCGCGGGGCTTCTGGCCTACACGGTGCACCACGGCTCGGAGCAGACGCTGGGCGTGCTCGGGCCGCTGTCGCTGACGCTGTGCGCGTTCCTTGCATGCTTCGTCATCTCGTTCCGCCTGTTCCACACCTACGACGGGGTGATGCGCTATTCCTCCTTCTCCGACCTTCTGAGGGTGAGCTCCTCGGTTGTGCTCGCCACTGTGCTGTGCTTCCTTCTGATGCTCGCCTTCGGGCACTCGCCCCGCCTCGTGGAGTTCGGCTACGCCGACATCATCCTGCTGGGGCTGTTCGTCATAGCCTTCATGTGGACGGTCCGCGTGTGGGTCAAGACCATCTTCGAGGAGACCACTCGCCGCCCCGACACGAGCCGCGCCTTCATACTTGGCGTGCGCAGCGGCGGGGTTGCCCTCGCCAAGAACCTCCGGTCGTCGGGCGACTCGCCCTATTCGCTGAGCGGCTTCGTAAGCCCGGACCCGAGCATGGCGAACAGGCGCCTGATGGGGGTTAGGGTGCATCCCTTCGACGGCACTCTGGTGGACGCGATGGCGCGCGAGAAGGTGCGCACGCTCATAGTCTCGCCGCTGATGATGAACGAGCTGCGCGAGCATGAGTCGCTGGTCAACAGCCTCGTTGGGGCAGGGGTAAAGATAATGGTTGTTCCGCAGGCGCGCGAGTGGGACGGGCGCTCCGACCTTCGCGTGAGCGACCTCCACCCGGTTGACGTCGAGGACCTACTTCCGCGCGAGAAGATAGAGGTGGACATGAAGGCCGCCGCCGACCTGCTTCAGGACAGGGTGGTGCTGATCACCGGCGCCGCGGGGAGCATCGGCTCGGAGATGGTGCGCCAGATAGCGGGCTACCGCCCGTCTCGGCTCGTGCTGGTGGACCAGGCGGAGACCCCGATGCACGACGTGCGGCTGATGATGCACAACCGCTGGCCCGGGATCCCCGCCGAGACGATAGTGGCGGACATAGCCGACCGCCGCAAGATGGAGCGGATCTTCTCGGAGCACCGGCCCGACTACGTCTTCCACGCCGCCGCCTACAAGCACGTTCCGATGATGGAGGACAACCCCTACGAGGC
>CAZXHO010000181.1:0-1924 GCA_964640365.1 uncultured Sangeribacter sp.
ATGAGGTATGGTTTAAAGGAGTTCGTGATTTTAATATTTGTTAATACTCAAAAATGGATTTTAAAGGTTAGAAAAAAGATCAGCAACTATAAATGTAGAACCTCCTACAAAAATAATATCTTCGGGCGATGCAGAAGCAAGTGCTTCCTTATAAGCACTTTTCACGTTTTCATAACATGCACCCCCGAGACCCGCTTCATTGAATTTCTGCTTTAATTGGTCCACCGGTAGAGCTCTTGGTATGGAAGCATTGGTAAGATAATATTCCGCATCTCTTGGAAGCAGTTTTAAGATCTTGTCTATAGCCTTATCTGCCACGAACCCAATAACTATTTTCAATTTTCCCCCCGGATGCTGATCACGTAGACGTTCCAATTGATTCATGTTGTAGGTAATGCCGGCAATGTTGTGACCGGTGTCGGCTATGATAAGCGGATCATGACCCAAAACGCTCCACCTTCCGTTCAATCCCGTAAGAGAATCAACATGTGAGAGTCCTTCGGTTATACTATTGTCGGTAATAACGATTCCCACCCCTCGCATTGCATCAAGAGCATTTAGCGCCGTATTGATATTCTTCTTCTGATAATCTCCTGCGAGAGGAAAACGAAACCCTCCTTCGTGAGATAAGCATTCCCATCCACCTTCAGGTGATTCCTTAATCGAAAGGAGTCTGTAGGATTCTTGAGCAAAAGTTATTGGAGCACCTGTTTCTTTTGCTTTGTTTGAAAAAATTTCTTTGATTTCTCCTTCAGCCTCTCCTATGACCACCGGGATTCCGGGTTTTATTATTCCGGCTTTCTCAGAAGCGATTTTTGACAGAGTGTCACCAAGAAATTGAGTGTGATCGTTAGATATATTAGTAATTACACAAATCTCGGGAGTGATTATGTTAGTGGAATCAAGCCGACCACCCATTCCCACTTCTATTACGGCATAATCTACCTTCTCTTCTGCAAACCAGTTGAATGCCATCATCATGGTAAGCTCAAAAAAAGAGGGATGTCCCTGATATGAGCAATTTTTCCATTTATCTACAAATTCTATAACCTTTCCTTTTGGTATCATCTTACCGTTTATTCTCATTCGCTCTCGGAAATCAACAAGATGAGGAGAGGTATATAATCCTGTTTTATATCCTTGTGACTGGAGTACGGCAGCAAGAGTATGAGAAGTGCTTCCTTTTCCGTTTGTGCCCCCGATGTGTATTGACTTGAATTTTCGGTGAGGATGGTCAAAGAAAGAGTCTATGGCGAGGCTTGTATCGAGTCCGGGTTTGTAAGCGGCAGTCCCGACACGCGAAAACATTGGAAGCTGACTATAGAGATAATCGAGAGCCTCCTTATATTTGTTATCAGTATTCATTGTCTGAAATTATTATAATCTTCAGAGACTTATAATCCGTAAATCAGGAAACCGGCAAGACCGGCAACAACAATAATAAGTATAGGATGCAGTTTGATCTGTTTACCCCTGAAAGGTATTGGGAAATAAACGAGAACAAAAGCGGCTGCGCAAATAGCCACGTTGGTCCATAGTTGCCAACTTATACCGTTGGGATTAAAGTTTGCCGCGTTCATCAGCATTATAGCGGCCGATGCTATCAACCCTACCACTACGGGTCTTAACCCGGCGAAGATGGCCTTTATAGCTCCGCTTTCGCTGTGACGGCGAATGAAGTGTGAACTGTAAAGCACCAGAAAGAAACTTGGAACCACAACAGCCAGTGTAGCTACGCACGAACCAAGCAATCCCCAACCTATTCCGGAAAGTTCAGGATTTACACTGCCCGGCGCAACGAATCCGATATATGTAGCCGAGTTAATGCCAATCGGACCGGGTGTCATCTGCGAGATTGCAACGATATCGGTGAACATTGTTTCCTTTGGAAACCTGCATGACGGAAGATATGTATTTCCGTGTA
>CAZXHO010000181.1:1934-5193 GCA_964640365.1 uncultured Sangeribacter sp.
CAACGATATCGGTGAACATTGTTTCGGAAATCCAGCCGGGGCTTACAACAGCTTTTTCAACCAGAGAGAGCATGGCATATCCACCTCCAAAGCCGAATATGCCTATCTTAATATATGCCCAGATCAATTGCCAGTAGATTGTCATATATATTTATTTTTTTGATAATTAAATTTGAGAATAGGAGAATATGGTTTCATTTATTCAGCTTTCTCTGGGGTATCCACCAAAACAGGAAACCGCCCACAGCTCCAAGAATGATATATAAGATGGGATTGGAAATTATTCCTTGGTCGATGGATATAAGAAGCGCTACTACAAGTGGAATCCATACAGTTGTCCAGCGTAATTTGGCAGCTTTGGCAGAAGTAATTACCGGAGCTATAATAAGAGCCACAACAGCCGGTCGGATCCCCATAAAAATGGAGGATATTATCTTATTGTTTTTTATGAGGTCAGGGGTGAGAAATATGGCAATAAAAAGTATGATGAGGAAAGAAGGAAGAATCGTACCCGCTGCTGCCACAACACTTCCTTTGCCTCCCTTTATCTTATCGCCTACGGCTGTTGCGATATTTACGGCAAGAATGCCGGGAAGTGACTGTGCAATGGCGAGCAGATCAAGGAAATCATCGCGTTCTATCCAATGGTGTTTATCCACTATTTCCCTTTCTATAATGGAAATCATTGCCCAGCCTCCTCCGAAAGTAAAAGCACCGATCTTGAAGAAAGATGTAAACAGACTCAGGCATGAATTGTTTTTCTTATCCGAATTCTCTGATGAAGCCATGATTATTATTATGGAGTAAATCTAAATTATAGCGGAAGTGTCGCCATTCTGCAGAATGGCGACACTTCTATAACGCATATATTTGCTGTCTGTTTTATTTTCCAATCAATATTTGTGATCGGTATCTTCAAGTTCTTCGATAGTAAGTTTTTTCTTATCCATAGAATTCCATACGTATACAATGTAAGCGAGTACGAAAGGAATTACGATGGAAACATAACTCATTGCTTTAAGCGTGAATTCTGAAGATGAAGCATTACGGATTGAAAGCGATGACTCAGGATCGAGCAACGAAGGATAGAAAGGAGTGTCGTTGTAGCCTGCAACCCAGAAAAGGGAAATAACGGCAAGGAAAGTACCAAGACCGGTAAACCAGATTCCTTTTGTCCAGTGAGCAGAGAAACATGATTTGAGCAAACCGAACAGCACGAGAACCACTCCGAGGAGACGTGTAATGCCTGCCCAACATAATTCTACTTAATTGAAGAAATATTTATATGGTTCTTCCGTAACCGTTAGTGTCATATCACTATTTATGGTAGCTGTGTAGCCTGTAGCTGTAAGCAACATGGCAAGGAACCAAAGGAAGAACACAACGAATATACCTCCGTTTACAAGAGCTTTATTCTTCAGTATCTTGAAGAAATCTGGGTCATCTGTGATATTGTTCATCATGTAGAGTGCTGCCTGCATACGCGCAAGGAAAAGCACGGCAACTCCAAGAATTAGATTCTTCCAATTGAAAATAGCTTCGAATCCATGGGTTGATGCCCATTGCGAAATTACCGGGCTTTTTGAGTCGAGAAGATTTCCTCTTGAAACGGTGAATTCTGCACCGAAAAAGAACATAGATACTGCAACCCCAAGAAGAATACATCCCACGCATCCATTGATAAAAAGGAATGTGTCGTATGTTTTGGTGCCATACACATTTCCTGCCTTGTTGCGGTATTCATAGCTGACAGCCTGCACGACAAAGCTGAACAGGATGAGCACCCAAAGCCAATAGGCACCACCGAAACTTGTGGAATAAAACAGAGGGAATGATGCGAAAAATGCTCCGCCGAATGTCACGAGTGTAGTGAATGTCAGTTCCCATTTTCTGCCCATAGAGTTCACTATCAGCTCCCGGTATTCTTTAGAAGGGGCGCTGAGCAGCATAGACTGGCCGCCTTGCACAAAAAGCAGAAACACGAGGATTCCGCCGAGCACAGATATGAGCAGCCACCAATAATTTTGTAGATATTCGAGTGTCATGGCTTATTCTGCATTATCGAGTTCTAAATTCTTTTGTGATTTTTTATCTATCTGGCGCAACATGATGCTGACTTCCGCCACGAGAAGAACTGTGAAGATTACAGCAAACAGCCAGAATGTAGTGATTACCGAAGCTGAAGAAATTTCGGAGATAGCGGCTTTTGTGGGAAGAAGATCCTGTACGGTCCAAGGTTGTCTGCCTACCTCAGCCACCATCCAACCTGCCTCGGAACAAATCCACATGAAAGGCACTGAAACGATAGCTATCCATTGCAGCCAGGTGAGTTTCTGAAGCCAGTCTTTCTTGTAGGCTGCGAAAAGGGCTACAATAAAGAAGAGAAGGAAATAGCTTCCGAGAATAACCATCACACGGAAAGAATAGAAAGTAACACCTACCGGCGGAATGGCTTCATCGACAGAGTTGAAATAACCGTAGCCAAAATATGGATAATATTCACGAAGGTCGTTTTCGGCTTTTGCCATAGCCTCTGAATCCTGTGAGGCACGTGCAATGTCGTAAGCTCTGAGAGCCTCATGAGCTTTTTTGCCCATAACTATGCGCTCTTCGTAGCTAACAGTGTTGATTGTATCTCCATTCTCATTGATACTGATACCTTTTACGATGTCTGAAATTCCGGGAACGAACGCATTGGGGTCGTGTTTTGCAAGAATTGAGAGACCGTAAGGAATTTCAACATCAAAGAGGTATTCATCTTCATCATTGTCCCATGATTTGGAGGGATTAACAATGCCTGCGGCAACAATTCCCTGAGCCTGGCTACCATGATAGAGGCCTTCCATTGCAGCAAGTTTCATGGGTTGATGTTTAGTAACTTCCACTGCAGAACCGTCACCTGTCCACATTGTGAGCAGAAGACCGATAAGACCGATCCATCCGCCAACTTTGATAGAGCGCAAAGCAAATGCCTCGTTACGTTTTTTCCAAAGCATCCAGCAGCTTACTCCGATTACAAACACTCCTGAGAGAGCCCATCCGGAGAAGACAGCGTGCATGTATTTATTAACTGCTATTCCGGAGAAGAGAGCCCAGAAATTATCCATTACGTTTCGCATCTGTGCGGGATCGAACTTCATTCCAACAGGATATTGCATCCATGCGTTGGCCACAAGGATCCAGAGTGCTGAAATAGAAGCGCCAAGCCATGTGAGCCAAGTAGAAGCAAGGTGAAAGCGGGGGCTAACCTTACCCCAGC
>CAZXHO010000182.1:0-5166 GCA_964640365.1 uncultured Sangeribacter sp.
AAGCAAGAAGTGCAACTGCATAAAGTATGCCCTAAGAAAATTTTTTCATGACATTAGAGGAAAAATATTTTGACAAAAAAGAATTATTCAAGTATTGAAATAACCAAACTTTAAAGCAAAATAAATTTAAGAACTAACAGTTTGAATATTATCAATAATAACAAATGCAAAATTAATTATATAAACTAACAGTACAAAACAAATTTCAAAAATCCATATATGTATGTAAGAAACTAATTATCGACACGTTTAATATCTGTACTATTCATTCTCTCCTCAAATTATTCATAACTATCAGAAGTTTCTTCACGAACAGGTAAAAGTTACAAAATTGGAAGAAAAAGGTAAACTTGGTCTTTGGGGATTGGTGGCTATTGTCTTCGGTTCAGTTATCGGGGGTAGCATTTTCAATATCGCTCAAAACATGGCTCACGGAGCAGCGCTTGGGGCCGTGATAGCCGCTTGGATTGTAACAGGATTAGGAATTCTATTTTTGGTATTAACATTTCAAAGACTGGCAAAAATAAGACCCGAACTGACTGCCGGAATTTACCAGTATGCACAAAAAGGATTCGGAAATTATATCGGGTTCAATATGGCGTGGGGATATTGGCTTTGCGTCATTTTAGGGAACGTGACATATGCCGTTTTACTTAATGATTCCATAGCCTCTTTTCTTCCGGTTTTTGCCAAGCACGGTTGGCAGACTGTAGTATTTGGCACCGCGCTCGTGTGGTTAATGTATTATATAGTAACTCGAGGCATCCAGACAGCTGCATTCATCAATACCTTCATGTCTGCTTTGAAATTTTCGTGTATTCTATTTATTCTCATTGTACTCGGTATAAGTCTGAAGATTGGTCTTCTTTCAGAAGATTTCTGGGGAAATCTCAATCCGTCCCTACCCTCATTCGGCGACCAGATCTCTTCATGTATGCTTGTCACCATATGGAGTTTCCTCGGTATTGAAGGAGCCGTAATGATGTCGGCGCGCGCAAAGAAACATTCCTATGTAAGCAAAGCTACAATCACCGGTTTTATTCTTGCCCTTATATTATATCTTTTGGTTACGACTCTCTGTTTCGGAGTGATGTCGCAACCTGAACTCGCCCAACTGCCAAATCCTTCACTTGCTTACGCACTCGAAAAATGTGCCGGTCCTTGGGCTAAATGGTTTGTTATCTCTGCCATTATTCTTTCAGTAGCCGGAGGTTTGATTGCATGGACATTGCTATGTGCACAGACTCCTTATGAAGCTGCTGTGGTAAAAATTTTTCCACGTCAGTTCCTGCATGTTAATAATCATGGTGTGCCCTCTTATGGTATGAGAGTATCCACAGTTGCGATGACATTGTGCCTACTGATTGTAGTAACGGCTGAAGATGTATATCTTGCGGCTGTCAACCTTGCCTCAATGATGATTCTGCCCTGCTATCTCTTCTGCGGTCTTTATCTACTGAGAATCAACTCTGCAGATAAGAGCTCAACCCGTAAGAATTACGTCGTTTATACTTTCATCGCATTAGTGACTACCCTATATTGTCTCTATTCAATGTGGGCAGGATCCTTACTTCTTCTGATGGTTACTTCCACATTTTATATAGCGGGTCTGCCATTCTATATCATGGCAAGGAAACAAAATAAATTAGAAGTATATGGTGAAAGATCAATCTTTACCGGTAAAGAAAAGATTTTGTGCCTGCTCCTCTTCATAATGGCTATCTTGTCAATTTGGCTTTTACTTTCAGGAAGGATTGCTCTTGACGGCTAATTCTTCAAATACGGAAAGATTTCTTTAATTCTCGAACAATTATCTTCTGAAAGATAATTGAAAATCGAGAATTTTTTTTAAATTTGCACATTGAAAAAATTGGATCTCAGATCCGTATTATACTAACCATACATAATCATTCCGAATGAAAAAATTATTTCTTTCCGCATCTCTAATCTGCGCCTCGCTGTCAGCTATGGCAGTAAGTCCGATGTGGATGCGCGATGTAAAAATTTCTCCGGATGGGAAAACTATCGCTTTCTCATATAAGGGGGATATTTTTACAGTTCCTGTCACAGGAGGTAAGGCTACCCGCCTGACTACGACAGAAGCTTATGAAAGTTCTCCAATTTGGTCACCGTCGGGCGATAAGATTGCATACGCCTCAGATAGAAACGGCGGTAAGGACGTATACATCATTCCCACCACCGGAGGACAATCTACTCGACTCACTTACAATTCTGTAGCTGAAACTCCGGAAGCTTTTTCTCCGGATGGAAAAAATGTAATTTTCTCTGCTTACATCCAAAAACCTGCTGCTAATTCCGGTGGGCCTCACCGCTCACAGAGCGAATTGTATTCAGTTCCGGCTACCGGAGGAAGACCTGTGCAGATTCTTTCAACCCCCGCTGTTGCTATCTCAATGCGTCCGGACGGAAGTTTCCTTTATGAAAATGTCAAAGGTTCTGAAGACAAATGGAGAAAGCACCATACATCTTCAGTTACTCGCGATATCTGGATGTATGAACCTGCAACCAAAAAATACACGAATATCACAAACCGTGCAGGAGAAGATAGAGAACCGGTGGTCGCTTCAGACAACAGCTCATTCTATTTCCTTAGCGAACGCGACGGTGATTCCTTCAATATCTACAAACAGGCTATAAATGCCAATGGAACTCCCGAGAAGCTTACATCTTTCACTAAACATCCGGTCAGATTCTTAAGTGCCGGTGCCGGTGATGTACTTGCATTCACTTATAACGGTGAGCTGTATACCATGAAACCGGGTTCAAAAGCAGCTAAGCTGCCGATTGAAATTGTAGACGATTTTGTAGAAGATGTAAAGGAAATTCCATTCAGCAGAGCTCAAGGTGCAGTGGTTTCTCCGGATGGCAAGCAGGTAGCATTCACAGCACGTGGAGAAGTTTTTGTTACTTCCAGCGAATATCCATCCACAAAACAGATCACCAATACTCCTGCAATAGAGTCTCAGTTGGCATGGGGCAAAGACGGAAGATCATTATATTACGGTTCTTTGCGTACTGGAAGAAGCAACATCTACAAAGCATCCATCAAACGTGACGATGACCCCAACTTCTCCAATGCCACAATAATTGAAGAAACACCAATGTTCCCGAACGACGGCATTGAACGTGGATATCCATCTATATCTCCTGATGGCAAAAAGATGGCATTTGTAGAAGATCGTACCAAGCTCAAGGTTATGGATCTTGCAACTAAGAAAGTAAAGACATTGTCTGACGACCGCATTGGCACTTCAAGAAGCGGAGGCTTCGGTGTAGAATGGAGTCCCGATAGCAAGTGGGTTACACTTGAAGTCATGAATCCTATGCATGAGCCATACGATGATATAGCTATTATAAACGTTGATAACGGCGAATTTATCAATCTTACCAATACCGGTTATTTTGATCAGAACCCTCACTTCTCACCCGACGGCACTGCAGTATTGTTCGAGTCTGAAAGATACGGTATGAGAAACCATGCATCCTGGGGTTCTGAAGCCGACGTGCTGATGGTGTTCCTGACACAGGAAGCCTACGACAAATACCGCCTTTCTGAAGAGGATTATGCACTCTATAAAGAGGTAAAAGATCAGCAGAAAAAAGATGCAAAGAAGAAAGATGCAGCTTCAAAAGATGGCAAGAAGAAAGATGATAATAAAGCTGAAGAACAGAAAACAGATGACAACCTTGTCAAAATTGACAGAGAAGGTCTTCAGGATCGCATTGTGCGTCTGACTCCTAATTCTTCAAGCCTTGCTGATTATGTTCTGTCTAAAGATGGTGAAACCCTCTACTACCTTTCATCATTCGAAGGCGGATATGATCTCTGGAAAAAAGACCTCAGAAAAGGCGACGTGTCAATGGTGAAAAAACTTGGCGGTGGTCCTTCAAACATCCAGACTGACAAAGACGGCAACTATTATCTTGTTGGAGGAAACGTAAGAAAATTCAATCCAAAATCTAAAGAAATCAAGAATATCTCTACTACAGGCAGAGTTAAGATTGATCCATACAAGGAAAGAGAAGCTATGCTCGACTATATGGAGAACGAAGCTCAGGAACGCTTCTTACTTCCCAAGATGCCTGTCAATTGGAAAGAATATGTTGCGAACTACAGGAGATTCCTTCCACATATCAACAACAATTATGATTTCCAGGCACTCTTGAGCGAAGTTCTCGGAGAACTTAACGTTTCTCACTCAGGAGGACGTTACACATCTCCTGCAGCTAAAGAAGCTACTGCATCTCTTGGTCTCTTATTCGACCTTACTTCAGATAAAGACGGCGTTCGTATCGAAGAGATTCTTGAAGGTGGTCCTTTCGATCGTTCAACCACAAGAGTAAAGGCTGGAGATATCATTGAAGCTATCAACGGCGAAAAGATTAAAGCCGGTACCGACTGGACTCCCCTACTCAATAATATTGCAAGAAAGAAAACATTGATTTCTCTTTATAACCCTTCTACAGGAGAACGCTGGGAAGAAGTAATACTTCCGATATCTGCCGGCACTCATGGTAACCTTATCTATGACAGATGGGTTAAAAATAGAGAACATGCTGTTGACAGTCTGTCAGGGGGTAGACTCGGTTATGTACATATTCAGTCAATGAGCGATGCAAGCTTCCGTAAGATTTATGCTAAAATACTTGGAGAATTCAACAATAAGGAAGGTATCGTAATTGACACCCGTTGGAATGGCGGTGGTCGACTGCATGAGGATATCGAGGTTCTTTTCAGCGGTGAAAAATATCTCACTCAGGAAAACCACGGTTTAAAATCAGCCGAAATGCCTTCACGCAGGTGGAATAAGCCAAGCATCATGATAACGGGCGAAGCTAACTACAGTAATGCACATGGTACTCCTTGGGTTTACAAGCACAAAAAACTTGGTAAAGTCGTAGGTATGCCTGTTCCGGGAACAATGTCAAGCGTTAACTGGATTACTATGCAAGATCCGTCAATGGTATTCGGTATTCCTGTTACTGCATTCAGAACAGCCGAGGGCAACATACTTGAAAACACTCAGCTCGAACCTGATATCATGGTTGAAAATCTTCCGGGCGACGTAGTAAAAGGTATTGATGCTCAGCTTCAGACAGCCGTTCAGGAACTTCTGAAAGAAATTGACCAAAAGAAATAATAAC
>CAZXHO010000183.1:0-5091 GCA_964640365.1 uncultured Sangeribacter sp.
AAAAGGAAGCAGACTGATGAGAAGAATTAAATATTTTTTAATTGATTTCATATGTTATGTTTGGCTTAATGAGAATGAGACAATGAAGAATTATAGATTAATAGTTTTTATCGTTGACCCAAGTTAGGGTTGAGAAGTGCAAGAGAATTATTGACCATACTGAATGTTTCCGCGATTCCTGCAAATGCAGTTGACACCATATCAACCGATTCATATGCGTTGCAAACGCTGTTTCTAAGAGTAGAGAGCGGTTGGAGGGCAATTTGAGCCGGATCTATGGTAGCGGCTGCCAATACCGGTATGATGTTCTCTATTGTTCCAATATTTTCCGGAAGCTTAATTTCAGCGAATTGTTCTTCAGGTTCGTCAACTACAGATTGGATACTATTTTTCATCATATGTTTAACTGCTCCTGCAGATTTGGCAGCTTTTTTAGCATTCTTGGAATTTTCTGCAACAGCCTTAGGAGCAGATTCCGCTTGAGTCATTTGGAGAACCGGTTTAGGTTCTGCGATCTTGGCTATATAGATTGTGGTATTCAGATTTTCATTCGAAGGCTGAGGTTCAGGGGCACCGGTGTAACGATACCCTATTGTGAAAATTAGAGCCACAGCAGCTGCTGCTGAAATCGCAGGAATAAATGCCGTCTTAATTCGTTTCCATCTCGACTCGCGTGCCATGGCTGAAATACTCTTTTCAAGTCTCTCCTCCAACCCTTCCGGAGTGCGTGAGGCAAGGGATGCCAAAGTGTGAGATGAAAAGTCGTTGAGGGAGGCTATCATCTGAAGGTCTGCCATGAGTTGAGGGTCGGAGCTAACTATATTATTTCCGTTTTCTGTTAACTCTTTGGCAAATTTGGCGAGAGCCTCATTTTCCTTTTCAGTTATTGTGGCATTGAAGAATTTATCAGTCAGTTGCCTGACGGTATTTATATCGTATCTTATCATAGATTCATGTTATATTGAGGTGAGAGCTAAGTTTTTGAGAAGAGATCCCGAAGTTTTTTCCTTCCTCTTGAGAGAAGCACTCTTACGTTATCTTCAGTCAAGCCGGTAGCCTCTTTGATTTCTGTTGTAGAGAGTCCGGCGACTCCGCTTAGAGTTACTACTGTCCTTTGATTGGAGGGTAACCTTTTCATAAGTTCAGACATCCTCTTGAGATTATCTTTCCCTTCGGTAAAGGCAGCGGGATCAGGACCGGAGTCTGTAATATCGGGAGGATCATCCCCGAAAGATGCAAAACTTAACCTTGACCTCGATGCCATTGTCAATGCGATGTTTTTCACGGTGACCGTTGCGTATGCTCCGGGATTATCCACCTTTTCGAGCCGGTCTCTGTTTTCCCAGAGCCTTGCGAAAGCTTCCTGTATACAATCCGCTGCATCGCTCTCATTCCTAAGTATAGAGAGAGCGTAAGCATAGAGAGTTTTATGGAGCGGCATTACGCAATTTTTGAACCGGCTTTCGTTCATCAGTGTTTTAAATCCCTTGATATAGGAAGCAGGAGAAGAATCCATTTCTTTCCTAATTACTATACCTGAAAGACGATCGCGTCATCTTCCTTCTATTATAACGACAGAAAACTATTTAAAATATTACACTGAAATGATGTTTTTATTTATTTTTTTCTGTTTTGTATCTCAATATCTGATAGTTTAAAATAAAAAACGTAGTAAATTCACTACTTAATTTCTTTTTCGATATCTTTTTCACTTCCATTTTTACAAATGTTGAGTAAAACCGTTTGTTATAACAAACGTTCAAATAATATGAATGGACTCGCTATAGGCATATTATTGCCCTTTTTAGGAACCACCCTTGGCTCGGCTTGTGTTTTTCTAATGAAGAAAAACATCGCAATGCCGTTGCAGAAAACTTTAACAGGCTTTGCTGCCGGCGTAATGGTGGCAGCGTCCGTATGGTCTTTGCTCATACCCTCCATGGAGATGACAGATCAAGAAGGTATATTAAAATTGATTCCGGCAAGTGTCGGCTTTTTAGTAGGAATATTTTTTCTCCTTTTCCTTGATAGTATAGTGCCTCATCAGCATCTTGACAGTGATCATAGCGAAGGTCCAAAGTCACATCTTTCGAAGACTGCTAAACTTGTCTTTGCAGTGACGATACATAATATACCGGAAGGCATGGCTGTAGGTGTAGCACTTGCCGGAGCATTGGAACATAACTCCTATTTGCCTATGGCAGGGGCACTTGCATTATCAATAGGTATAGCGATACAAAATTTTCCGGAAGGTGCAATTGTGTCAATGCCATTGAGGAGTGCCGGAAACTCGCGAAGCAAATCTTTCATCATGGGCACACTCAGTGGTATAGTAGAACCGATATTCGCCCTACTCACGATTCTCCTTGCCTCAATCATTTTGCCCATCTTGCCTTATCTTCTTGCTTTCGCTGCTGGAGCCATGCTCTATGTGGTAGTTGAGGAACTGATACCTGAAACGCAAGAGGGAGAACATTCCAATTTGGGTACCATTGGCTTTGCCATGGGTTTTCTCCTAATGATGGCCCTCGATGTCCTACTCGGTTAAGATTGAGGAGGGATTTAGGTCATATTTATTAATTAATATTTCTCATATAAAATTCATTTGACTTTCCATAATATTATGTATTAAGCAAATATAGGATATTCAAAATAATTTTATAAATTTGTCACTAATTAATAAGTAACCTAACATTTTTAGGAACATTAAATTTTATGTATAAAATTCGCTTTTTATTTTTAATGTTGATATCGCTATTATCAACATATTCTATGTTTGGAGAAATAATAGAACAAGATCAGGCTAAGACTATTGGTCGGAATTTTTTACGATCAAAAATGTTGCCCTCTATGGAAATTACTCGCGGTAATTCCTTGAGCGATGATTTGGAATTATCTTATACATGGTGTAAAGAGGGAAAGAATTGTTTTTATGTGTATAATACAAGTGCAGGGGGATTTGTGATTGTATCGGCTGATTCTCGTACGGTAGCCCCGGTATTAGGTTATTCAACTGAAGGTGTATTTGACTATCTAAAACTTGGTGATAATGCACGAGGATGGTTGGACAAGTATGCAGATATGGTTTGTGCTCTTGACACGCTTGAAGTATCATCAACTAACACTACTCGAGGCTCCATTGGAAAAGCAGTTGAACCACTTTTAAAGAATATAGCTTGGGATCAGGGATCTCCTTATAATCTAATGTGCCCAAAAAGGGAAGGGGAAATGCGCAGTCTTACAGGATGTGTAGCTACGGCAGCAGCGCAGATTATGTATTATCATAAATGGCCTGAGCATGGGACTGGTATTGTTTCAAATAATATTGATAATTATCAGACAAAAATAGATTTATCACAATCTCAATATCGTTGGGATCTAATGGAGCCAACATATAACAAATCAAGTTCCAAGTCATCTCAGGAGGCAGTGGCACTCCTTATGCGTGATATTGGATATGCGATAGATGCTGTGTTTTCACCCTTTTCAACTATGGCTATGGATACAAATTGTGCAATTGCACTCTTTGAAAATTTTGATTACAGTGCAGCTATTTCTTATTATTATAGAGATTATCTATCAGATTTAGAATGGGATAATCTTATAATGTTTGAATTGGATAACAATAGACCATGTCTCTACTCAGGGGGTGCACATTGTTTCGTTTGTGATGGTTATGATGAAGAGGGATATTTTCATTTTAATTTTGGTTGGAGCGGCTCTGCCAATGGGTATTTTTTGAGTACAGTTGCGGGAGGATTCTCAGAAGGCCAGTCAGTAGTTACTAATATCATGAAGAATGGAGGAGAAGAACCTAACTTAGTCTTTCGTACGAATTCGGATATTTACTGGGATGAAGAAGGTCATAATATAACGACTGGACCCTATATGCTCTCCTATATAGGTAAATCTCATAATAATTATGGAGTTGGCGCATTCATAGAGAATAAAGAAACTGGAGAAATAACCTTTCCCGATAAACCTAATCAAGAACTGTTTGACAAAATTATCTTTGGCTGGGGAGGTTTCATTCATAAGAAAGTCCCTGATGGACATTATAATATATATTTTGGGATAGGTGATTACACAAAACGGGAATGGAAAAAAGTCCAATTTCCAAATAATGAGGAATCCTATGTT
Source organism: uncultured Sangeribacter sp. (assembly GCA_964640365.1). Classification (GTDB taxonomy): domain Bacteria; phylum Bacteroidota; class Bacteroidia; order Bacteroidales; family Muribaculaceae; genus Lepagella. Next base: position 4,141 of record CAZXHO010000183.1, read on the forward strand.
TCATTAACTGTTACTAATGGGGAATATTATTATGAGAATCATTTATTGCCACTGCATCTGGGCGAAGGAATAATACAGAAAGATGGTATTTTCTATAGTTTAAATTCATCTGATCATACTGCAAGTGTTACCCATAATGGAAAAAGAGGATGCTATAATGGAAATGTTAAAATACCTAATACAATTGAGCTAGACGGTGTAGAATATGCAGTGGTTGAAATATCAGAATTGGCATTTGCAGGAAGTAAAAGTTTAAAATCTGTATTTATTCCGAAGAACATTGAAACTATCGGTAAATCCGCTTTTGCTGCTTCTAATGTGGTTTCAATAACATTTGAACCTGAGTCAAAATTGAAACTTATTGGTAATTCATCTTTTTATTATTGTGAAAGCCTTGAAAAGATTTTGCTACCTGATGGTTTATTGGTAATTCAGACTGGAGCATTCTCTTCTTGTACTCTACTTGCTGAAATTAATATCCCATCCTCAGTAGAAACTATTGAAGAAAGTTCTTTTGATCTCCGATACGGATTAAGAGATGTGACAGTTAACTGGATGAATCCAAAAACCTTCAAGGAGGCATTCATTTGGGGCGATTCTGAGGTAACACTTCATGTGCCGGAGGGCACAATTGAAGTGTACTCATCTTTTAGTGATTGGTCTAAATTCAAGATCATAGAAGGAAATTGGTCAGAAAAAATTATGGTGGATGATATATGGTACAATTTAAACTTCATTAGTAAAATTGCTAAAATTACGTCTCCGAGTGAAGGAGTTTATGAGAAGTCTGAGATGGTAATTCCGGAACATATTGAATTTGAAGATAATATATACACGGTGCAGATAGTTGGAAATAATAGTTTTGAGAATAGTCAAATTAATAAAATAGTTGTTCCTCCATCCGTTATAGAAATACAAGAAAATGCTTTCTATAATTCACTATTAGAGTAT
>CAZXHO010000184.1:0-5089 GCA_964640365.1 uncultured Sangeribacter sp.
GTGGCAAAAGGGAACAGCTATGATTCTCAAGAATTGTAGAGGATAGTTTTACGATAGACTTTTGGTGTAATACCTGATACCCGTAGGAAATATTTAGTGAATGTCGGGGTATCAGGGAAGTTAAGAGAGGCGGCAATATCTTTGATGCTGCGATTGTTATCATTAAGCATACCTTTCACTTCACTCACTACGACAGTCTCGATCCACTTAGATGGACTCACACCGGATAATTGACGGATGATGGTAGAAAAATACTTGAGGCTTACTCCGGATCGCGATGCATAGAACTGCACATCTCTATGTTCACGGAAATTAGCATAAAGCGTTAGCATAAAGCGCTGAAATATTATGTCATGATGGGTTGGTCCACTCATCTTCATATGAATATGGGAGAAATACAGCTTCAACACTTGTGCGATGATTAGCCTGCTCTGAAGATCGATTATATCCTCCTGAAGCCTATTGCATATTTCTTCATAGATCCCCGTATTGGTTTCTCCACAGTGGGTTTGATACTCATTGATAGAGATCATCAACCTACACAAATCTTCAGGAGAGACTACGATCAAGGGATGATTCTGAATAGCAGTAAGATTGTTAGAGTTGATCCACCGGTTGATCATTCTCGGCACATCTTGAATCAAAATGTATCCGAAGACCACTTCGCTCGGCTCACTGATTTTAAGTATTTTAATGTCAACAAAGGGCATGCACGCAAATAAGCAATGATCTTCTACTGTATATACATCATTAAGGATTTTAATTTCAAATTTACCCTTGGTGCAAATGGCAAACGCACATCTTCCCGACATGTCGAGCATTCGGGGATAATTGTTATCGGGATTGTAGACTACCGTATTTATTACAAATGACTTTACCATTAGCATACATTACTATACAATACAAAATAAGCATATTTTGTTAGATTTTCCAATTAAGCTGCACCATAATCGAACCATTTGACAATTTTATCCATATCCTTGACATTTATAGCAACAAGTATACGCAGTAATTTTGCATCCTGAGAAATAATAAATTGTAAAATCAATAATATGAACTATCAATTAATGTGTAGGGTATTTCCCTTGACAATTTTACTGGTTACGCTATCTGCTTGCGGTCATGATTCGACAGAAAAGAAAAATTCTCGTCCCGCTGTAAGAGTAAAGACTGTAACGGTGGCAAATAGTGGAGTTGAAGACTCTTTTTCTTATTCAGGGACAGTTGAGGAGGAAAGTGGAACTGTGGTTAGTTTTTCGGCTGCCGGTACTATCAAATCGCTATCAGTCGCCGAGGGAGACAAGGTCAAGAAAGGACAGTTGATAGGCACAATTGACGATGCTTCGTTGAAGAATGCTTATGAAATAGCCAAGGCCACACTAAGCCAGGCACAAGATGCACATAATAGAATGAAACTGCTGCACGATTCAAATTCTTTGCCTGACATTAAATGGGTAGATGTGCAGAGTAAATTGAAACAGGCTGAAAGTGCTACCGAAATAGCCCGGATTGCTCTTGATGATGCAAAATTATACGCTCCGGTTTCAGGTGTGGTGTCAGAAAAAATGGCATCAGTCGGACAAACAGTTGCCCCGGGCATTCCGGTTGTGAAGATTGTGGATATAAGGTCGGTTAAGGTTGGAATTTCTATTCCTGAAAATGATATCTCAAAATTTGCAATTGGCTCTACTGCCAATATCACCACTAAAGCTGCGTCAGGAGAAACTTATTCTGGGAAGTTAGTTGAAAAAGGAGTAGCCGCCAACCCTTTGTCACGTTCCTATATGGTAAAATATCAGGTTGATAATGTAAACGGTAAATTATTACCCGGTATGATTTGTGAAGTGGCTCTCGACAATACCTACTCTTCAGATGGGATCATACTTCCGGTTTCAGCAGTTTTATTAGCAGCTGATAATTCAAATTTCGTATGGCTTGATTCAGTCGGAGTTGCTAAGAAGCGCGTGGTTCATCCGGGTGCTATGTTGCCCCAAGGAATAATGATAGAATCGGGATTGAATAACGGCGATAAAGTGATTGTTGCCGGTATGGAAAAAGTCTCTCAAGGCACAAAGGTCACTTCGATTAAATAAAAAGTCAATATGGATTCTTCAAATAAAAATATTGAAGGGGGTCTTTTGTCCAAGCTGCCCCCCGTCAAAAACTCCCCTCTTGTAGTATGGGGTGTGAAGTATGCCAATGTCGTTGTGCTGATGGTGTGCATATTGTTCATTTTTGGCATCTATGCACTCCAGACAATGAATAAAAATGAATTTCCAAATTTCACGATCCGTGAAGGTGTGGTTGTAGCAGTCTACCCGGGGGCTACTTCCCTTGAGATGGAGCAACAGGTGAGGCGACCTCTCGAGAATTTTGTTTTCAGTTTCAAGGAGGTGAATAAGGTTAAGACAACGTCAAATGCCACCAATGGAATGGTAATGATCTACGTGGAACTGGATGACAAAATAACCGATACTGATTCGTTTTGGAATACATTCAACCGAGAACTATCAGGGGTGAAGGCGCAATTACCTCCCGGGGTTTTGGCAGTGGAAGTAATCTCAAATTTTGGCGACACTTCTGCCTTACTGATTACGATGGAGAGTGAAGACAAGACCTATCGTGAGCTTGGAGAGTACATGGACGCACTTCAAGACAGATTGCGCACTGTGGAAAGCGTAGGCACCATGAACGTCTACGGCAAGCAGAACGAACAGATTTCAATCAATATCGACCCCGAGAGACTTTCGCATTACGGGATATCGGAGAAAACATTGGCTGCGACCCTTTTCTCCAAAGGCTTCCAAACAACAGGTGGAGAAATTAGATCCGACTCTTATACATCACCTATCTATGTGGAAAATCCGTTGAATTCCGTTGCAGACATTGCAGATCAAATCATTTTGTCTACTCCCGGGGGCGATGTGGTGCGTCTTAAGGATATAGCTGAGGTGAAGCGAGAATACCCTGAGCCGACATCATTCATCACCAACAACGGTCGCAAATGCATACTGTTGTCATTGGAGATGAAGAGTGGCAACAACATTGTGGAGATGGGTCATCTTGTAGAAAAACAACTGATTGCATTTCAGGAAGAATTACCTGAGGATGTAACGATCTTCCGAATCACTAATCAGCCTGAAGTTGTCAACAGTAGTGTTTTGGATTTTCTCAGAGAGCTCCTTATAGCAGTAATTGCCGTAATTGTGGTGATCGTTTTGCTACTTCCCATCAGAGTTGCCCTCATAGCGGCTGCCACCATACCTATCACCATCTTCATATCTCTCGGATTGTTCTATATTTTTGGAATAGAACTTAACACTGTGACATTTGCCTGCCTCATAGTGTCGCTCGGTATGATAGTGGATAACTCAGTGGTTATTATTGATGACTATGTGGAGTTGATAGGAGAGGGCATGGATCGCAAGGAAGCCACAATCCGTTCGGCTTCGGAGTTCTTTAAGTCAATATTTTCTGCAACACTCGCCATTTCTATCACGTTCTTCCCGTTCCTACTGACCATGACAGGAATGTTCCGTGATTTCTTGACTGATTTCCCTTGGGCAATTACCATAATTCTTATGGGCTCATTGTTTATTGCAGAGTTGTTAGTGCCATTCCTTCAGTATAAGTTTATCAAGCCTGCAAAAGTTGCTAACTTGGACGGCGATGCAAAACAAGGGAAGAAGCATTTCTCATTGTTGCGTTCATTACAGGCAGCATATGACAAGGCCATTACAATATGTTTCAATCATCCATGGGGAGTGCTTATTCTTGCAGCTGTGTTAACCGTAGCAGGCGGTTGGCTTCTTTTGACACGACCAATGGAGCTTATGCCTATAGCAGAGCGCAATCAGTTTGCAGTGGAAATATATCTGCCAACCGGCACACCTCTTGCACAGACTAATATCATAGCCGATTCTCTTGCCAATATACTCGGCAAAGATGAAAGGGTAGTATCAGTCGCCAATTTCCATGGCTGCTCGTCACCGCGTTTTCAAACAACATATGCACCGCAGGTTGGTGGTCCGAATTTCGCACAGTTCATCGTAAATACGAGTAGCAATGAAGCTACAATTGAAATATTGAATGAGTATACTGCCAAATATCGTGATTATTTCCCGGAAGCAAAAATCAGGTTCAAACAATTGTCTTACTCCAACGCTGCCTATCCGGTAGAGGTGCGCATTAAAGGAAATGATTATTCACAACTACACGCAGTTTCCGATTCGGTTATTGCAATTATGCGTTCCATCCCCGAACTTAATCTCATCAGCAGCAGTCTAAACTCACCACTCGTTGCAGCGCAGGTGTCGCCCGATTTCACAACTATGTCACGCCTTGGACTGAGCGATATTATGTTAGAGGCGAATCTGGCAATGAGATACACAAATTCAGGCATACCGGTAGCTACACTGTGGGACGGCACTTATGCTACACCGGTTGTGTTCCGAACGCCGACCTCGGAGAGGTCGGATGTCAACGACCTTCGTAATGAATTGTTGCCGGTAATGGGATTTGCATCCGCTCCCTTAAGGCAAATGGCAGACGTAGCACCCAAATGGAATTATGGACAACTATCTCATCGAAACGGAATTCCTTGTATCACGATTAGCTCTGAGGTTGAACGTGGTAGTTATGCACTCTCTGTCACAGATAAATTACTTAAGCAGATGAATAAATTACAGATACCGGAAGGAGTTGAAATAGAATACGGAGGGGATTACAGTCAATCGGAAGAAATGTGGCCACCCATCATCTCGGCGCTCCTCATGGCTGTAGTAATTATTTTCTTCATTCTCTTATCGCATTACAAAAATGTTACTACTGCTGCCCTACTGCTGCTATGTATCGTGCTTTGCATTCCCGGTGCCGGCATCGGTCTGGCAATTCAAGGCGAGGTACTTTCACTTACCTGTACACTCGGTTTTATCTCCTTAATGGGTATTCTTGTGAGAAATGTCATAATTATGATTGACTACTCTGAAGAGCTACAGCGATCTGAGAGTATGACTGTGAAAGACGCAATCTTCCATAGTGCCGTGCGCCGTATGCGCCCGATATTCCTTCCCCCAGCTGCTGCTTCAAT
>CAZXHO010000185.1:0-5087 GCA_964640365.1 uncultured Sangeribacter sp.
TGAAGCCCTCTCTTGCCTTCTTGGCAGCAAGAATGCGAGCATACCTTTCGCGAGTGTCCTGCTCACGGTCGTGACGAGGATTGATAATTTCGACTTTCTCAAGAGAGACTCCAAGTCTGTTGGCACGTTTCTCTATCATTTCTTCATTTCCGAGCACAACAGGCTTACATACGCCGTCATGAGCCAGTCTGACTGCAGCGCGCAACATATTATCCATATTTCCTTCGCAGATAACCACCCTCTTCGGAGTTTGTTTTGCAAGGTCGGCTATATGACGCATCATCTTGCCGTCATCACCCATCAGATTTCTAAGTTTTATTTGATAGGCTTCCCAATCTTTAATTGGACGTCTGGCAATTCCTGATTCATCAGCGGCTTTTGCTACTGCCGGAGCCACACACATGAGCAGGCGCGGATCAAGAGCCTTCGGTAAAATATAATCCCTACCGAATTTTATATCATTCATTCCGTAAGCTTCATCAACTACAGAGGGCACCGGTTCTTTGGCAAGATCTGCTATTGCATGAACTGCTGCAATCTTCATCTCCTCATTAATGCTTGTAGCTCCGCAATCGAGAGCTCCACGGAATATGTAAGGGAATCCGATGACATTGTTTATCTGGTTAGGATAATCACTTCTTCCGGTAGCGACAATGATATCGGGTCGTGTTGACATTGCAAGTTCATAGCTGATTTCCGGATTAGGATTTGCAAGAGCAAATACGATAGGACGAGGCGCCATTGATTTCACCATTTCAGGAGTTACCACATCGGCAACACTCAATCCAAGAAATACATCGGCATCAACCATAGCTTCTGCAAGAGTATGGATATCACGGGTAGTGGCAAATTCTTTTTTCTGAGCGTTCAGATTTTCACGGTCAGCCCTAATAACACCCTTGGAGTCGCACATCACCACATTTTTAGGATTAACTCCAAGTGCAACATATAATCTCGTACAACTAATTGCTGCGGCGCCGGCACCATTTACAACCAATCTGATGTCACCGATTTTTTTACCTTGAATCTCAAGGGCATTCAATAAACCGGCTCCGGAAATAATTGCAGTACCATGTTGATCGTCATGCATAACCGGAATGTCGCATTCCTCCTTTAGCCTACTTTCTATCTTAAAGCACTCGGGAGCTTTTATATCTTCAAGATTAATACCTCCGAATGTGGGGGAAATAGCCTTTACTATTTCTATTATCTTATCCGGATCTTTTTCATTAATCTCGATATCATAGGCATCAAGACCTGCAAAAATCTTAAACAAAAGCGCTTTTCCTTCCATAACAGGTTTCCCGGCAAGAGCTCCAATATCTCCGAGTCCGAGAACTGCAGTTCCATTGCTGATTACACCAACCAGATTTCCTTTATTGGTATATCGGTAGGCATCTTCCGGATCTTTTTCAATTTCCAGACAAGGAAATGCTACACCCGGAGAATATGCCAATGCAAGATCTTGCTGAGAGGCATATGGTTTGGTTGGAACGATTTCGATTTTACCCGGCTTACCCTCCTCATGATAGTCGAGCGCCATTTGTTTTGTTACTTTTGACATGACTTTATTTTTATTAATTAAGAGCTGAATAAATTTTTCCTTACAACGAATTTCAATTAACAGATTAATTAGAAACTCTATATCTTCCTGTTTTTCTTACGGAAAAGTGAATAAAGGGCAACGACCAACCCTGAGTAAAGAAAATATCAAAGCTCTTGACAATTTTTATAAAATTTAGATGCTATCCATTACATAAACGTATAAGAATGGAAAAATTACTTTCAAAAATGAAAAAAATTTTGAGAATGAGAAATATACATTTGTTGTATCATGAAATTTTTAGAAAATGAATAATTATTAACAATACATAAAGTTTTCCAAAATTTTTTTTAATATATTGATTATTAGCAGTTTAATTTTAAACAAATAATAAAAAGTTTTCCAAAACAAAAATTATTAATAACTTTAGCATTCAAAACTTGCACAGAATTTATTTTTACAATACCTTTGCAGACGTCAATAGGAAAGACTCAGTTTCCTCAATTTGTACCAGAAACTAATTACCATTATAATAATGATCCAGATTGTTGAAAAGCGTGATGGCAGAGTCGTTGGATACAACGAAGAAAAGATCAAAGCCGCTATCCGTAAAGCTATGCTTGCAACTGAGCTTGGCGAAGATGACTCCCTGATTCAGAAAATCACGGACCGAATTGGCATGAACGGTGCCGAAAGAATGACCGTGGAAGAGATTCAGGACCGCGTGGAATTTGAATTGATGAAATCTTCGCGCAAAGATGTTGCAAAGCGATATATTGCATATAGGGACATGAGATCTATCGCCAGACAGGCTAAGACCCGGGATATGTTTCTTGAAATAATTGAAGCAAAAAGTAATGACATTACCCGCGAGAATGCTAATATGAATACAGATTCTCCGGCGGGAATGATGATGAAATTCGCTTCAGAGACTACTAAGCCGTTTGTTGACGACTATCTTCTGTCTCCTACAGTTAAGAATGCCGTAAAGAATAATTATATCCATATTCACGACAAGGACTATTATCCTACGAAGAGTCTTACTTGCGTGCAACATCCTCTAAATAGAATTCTTGAACACGGGTTCGTAGCTGGACACGGAGAATCACGCCCGGCAAAAAGAATTGAAACTGCCAGTGTGATTGCCTGTATCTCTCTGGAGACAGCACAAAACGAAATGCACGGTGGGCAGGCAATCCCGGCGCTCGATTTTTATCTCGCACCATATGTAAGGGCAAGCTTTATTGAAGAAATAGTGAATCTTGAACAACTAACAGGTAAGAATCTGTCCCATCTTAAAGATGTAACATTGAAGGATTATATCAAGAAGCCTCTTGATAATCTTGAGGGAGATGATCGATTGCTTCAACATGCCGTTAACAAGACTGTAGGCAGAGTTCACCAAGCTATGGAGGCGTTTATTCATAATATGAACACAATCCACTCAAGAGGTGGCAATCAGGTGGTATTCTCCTCTGTTAATTATGGCACCGATACTTCCGCCGAAGGAAGATGCGTGATAAGAGAAATGCTAAATTCTACTTATGAGGGTGTGGGTAATGGCGCAACAGCCATTTTCCCTATTCAGATTTGGAAAAAGAAACGTGGAGTAAGCTATCTGCCGGAAGATCCTAATTATGATCTTTATAAACTCGCATGTAAGGTAACAGCACGCAGATTCTTCCCTAACTTCCTGAATCTTGATGCCACTTACAATCAGCATGAAGAATGGAAGTCCGACGATCCCAAAAGATACAAGCATGAAGTTGCCACTATGGGCTGCCGTACACGAGTATTCGAAAATAGATTTGGAGAAAAGACATCTGTTGGAAGAGGCAATCTTTCCTTTACTACTGTTAATATCGTGCGTCTCGCATTAGAGATGATGAATATTTCTGATCCACAGGAAAGGATAGATAAGTTTTTTGCCAAACTGGATTCAGTACTCGACATCACAGCTCTTCAACTTGATGAAAGATATCAGTTCCAGAAAACGGCTCTTGCCAAGCAATTCCCCTTGGTGATGAGTGTTCTTTGGAATCATTCTCATCATCTTGATCCTAACGACACAATCGAAAAAGTAATAAACCAAGGTACACTCGGAATTGGATTTATCGGACTTGCGGAATGTCTCATAGCTCTAACAGGCAAGCATCACGGAGAGTCGGCAGAATCACAGCAGCTGGGATTGAAGATAATTACTCATTTTAGAGACAAGGTTAATGGTTATTGTGAGAAATACGGTCATAATTATTCAGTCCTCGCTACTCCTGCGGAAGGTCTGTCAGGTAAGTTTACAAAAGTAGACAGAAAAGCATTTGGTATAGTGCCGGGAGTAACGGATAAGGATTATTATACCAATTCGAATCATGTGCCCGTTTATTATCACTGTTCACCTCGACACAAAGCCAAAATAGAAGCACCATATCATGATCTAACCCGGGGCGGTCACATATTCTATATAGAAATTGATGGAGATGCCACCCATAATGAAGAGGCAATTATGCAGATTGTGGATATGATGGACGAATATAATATTGGCTACGGTTCAGTAAACCATAATCGTAACCATTGCCCTAAATGCGGTTATGAAAATGCTGACAAGAGTCAGACGATATGCCCTAAATGCGGTGTAAAATTTGAAACCATACAACGCATAACCGGTTATCTTGTTGGAACAACCGACAGATGGAACTCCGGGAAACTGGCGGAACTTCATGACAGAATAGTCCACAAATAAATTCCGGGAATCTTCTATCCTTGTTACTTCCATAGATTTCCATATGAATACCATTTATGAAGGGACATTCAATGTCCTTGCAATTATGCGCGGAACCACGGTCGACGGACCGGGGTTCCGTACTTCTATATATCTCGCAGGTTGTAACCATGCTTGTCCGGGTTGTCATAATCCCACTTCTTGGGATGATTCAGGTGGAGAAAAGATGTCTCTACAGGAAATAATGGCAGTGGTTGATGAAGAGAATTTTAATGTGACTTTATCAGGAGGTGATCCTCTATTTAATCCGAAGAAAGCTAAAATACTCATTGATGCATTTTCAGAAGCCGGAAGGACTGTGTGGGTTTATACAGGTTATACTTGGGAAGAAATCTTAGCTAATAAGGAATTGATTGACGTTATTAAAAATGCAGAAGTCGTAGTTGAAGGACGCTTTTTAGAAAAGTTAAAAGATCCCGACTTATTATTCCGTGGTTCCTCAAACCAAAGATTGATTTCAGTGAAAAAGTCTCTTGAGACCAATTCAATCGTTCTTTATAACTAATTAAATCTTATATTGATATTACTTAATGTGAACTTGCTGTCCATTCTTGAGAGTAGAAAAAAATTAGACTCGACCGCAGATACTTTGTTGGTCGAGTCTTAATTTTTAAATTTTAATAACCTCCGGTCAAAAGTTAAGGGTTAAACTTAAGTTTAATTCCGGAGATACAATGTACTTCCATTGACTGCAAGATGAAAAGATTTTCTCACTAGTGTCCACTAAAAATTTTAGAGGTCCCTAGTTGGTTAAACAATCAAATA
>CAZXHO010000186.1:0-5078 GCA_964640365.1 uncultured Sangeribacter sp.
CTCACCGCTTTTCCTGTAATCCACTTTTTCTACAGTATATAGATATTCGGGAAGAGCAGCGATAGTTTTTCCCATAGACATTCTGAGACGGAGAGCATACCACCCCCCATCCGGTGACTCACTTTCTTCAGGAGTGAAATTTTCTGAAGCTGCAAGCACATCGGCTACATTCAGCATCACTACGCTACCGAAATCGAAATCATCTCTGATAGATCCAAACTGGTAGTCGATAACAGGATGTAGGATGATTTTTTCCCCATCTTTCTCTCTATAGCTACTATAGGTGATGGAAGCATCGGAATCAGACGATACCTCTTCCATCCGGTGATGAAAGTTAAAATCAAAAGTAACTTTTTTATCATCAAGCTGAACGAGGATAAATTGTTCGAGGGTATTCTTAAATATCTCATCACGCAAAGCCTCTACAGTTGTGAATCTGATCAGTTTCATATATTAGTTCAATTGTTAAGAAATTTACAAACTGTTTTGAAACTATGTAAACTTCTTTTATGAATTATTATTTTTCAAGATAATCGATGAACTCTTTCATGAGTTGGTTTCTGGTATCATCTCCTTTGATTGACTCAAAAGGTATAACCATTACAACACCACGGCTGTCACCCTTTTTAGTTAGCACACCTGCCGGAGAACCACTATCCGAGAATTTAAGGAAAATCTCAGAGTCTATTTCTCCCGAGGGGCGGATCATATCCGGTTTCTCAACTATATATTGTTTCTCATTAAGTGTTGAGCTATATTCTATAGGACGTGAAGTGAGAGAGGAACCAAGCTTTGTATTACTTACAGAAAGTTTCCCACTATATGGTTTCAATCCTTCTCCGGGGGATATTCCGAGAACTGAGGTGGCAAATTCCTTGCTTCCGGATGCCGAACGCGAATCGTAAAGATCTGACAGTAAATATTGACCGGAAACAATAATATCACCTCCACGGGAGGTAAATTTTTTCAGTTCTTCCTGAAGCTTTTTAGAAAATGTAAAATACTTCATGCCAGTATTTCCATTTCCTATGATGGTTAGTTTTTGTTTTCCCAAGATTAGATCAATGATATCATAATGATCAAGTTTTACCATATCTGTTTCAACCGCTCCAACACTGGCAGATACAAAGCCCTTGCCGGCTGCAGCGATAGAAAGACCATGAAGATATGGGAAATCAAAGGTGTTGCCCGGAATCACCATATCTGCGTAGTCTCCTCCGGAATTACCAAATGAATTTCCGGCATTTCTCCTGAATTCGTTCTGATAACCAATGAATGAAATGTCTCGTACATAAGGGACTCCGAAATCCTCATAGGTATTAAAGCCTGCCTCGCCATCTCGGCTGAAATGTCCCGGACCACTTATTCTGGTAAACCCGTTTATGATTAGAACAGGACGGCCTTTATCCGGTCCTTCTCTCAGAGCGAGCACTTCTGAAGGGAAAGACATTCCTCCTTCATTAGCTGCTACTATTTTAAAAGAATGAATATCGTGATCCTCAACTATCACTTCAAAATGAGTGTTCTTGGTTTCTCCAAGCTTATGAAAACCAAGTTCATCTGCTGTGCGTTCAAAAATTATGTACCTATCCGGTACCGCGGTGGGTTCAAGTGCATCATTGACTTTCTCCCAAGACAGGCGGTAATGATTATTCTTTACTTTTTGAATTGCGAAATTCTTAACGGGCAGAGGTTGAACAATAAATTTTCTGTCTTTCCTCTCGGCAACAAACCTGCCGAGAGCCTTATAAATTGATCTTCCCACCGTAAATCTGAAAGAGGGATCAAGAGCATACCACATATATGCAAAACTCTGACGACTCATGAATTCTATCAAGGATGTGGGTACTTCCGGAACTCTTGCCTCTACATAAGATTTATCCCACATAGATCTTCTTGTCCATTCCGGTTCCCAAGTCTGACTAATATCACCGACCATCTGGCGCATTAACATATCAGTAAGGGTTCTCGAATTAGAACGGGGAGTTCCATCTACATAATAATCTCCTCCGTTAGTGTAATAAATTCCCAATGTCCCGACAAAAGAATCATCAGCACGTTTACCTGCATCCGAGTGCAAAGCCATAACTACATCTACGGGAATATTTAGACCTTCTTGCTGGGGGAGAACTCGCGAACCTCCAGCAAGATAATTCACCCAATGTCCGCGTGAAGTATAATCATCTTTGTAATCATCCGTTCCGTGATATGGTGAGTAAACATCTTCCGGCATACCTGCCCATTGGAGCCAATATCTTGCTCCTTCAAGATAACGGGGTAAGCCAGACACATAGAAAGCGGCATCTCTACCGAATGTATTAGATTGGTCGGGAGATTCAACCTCTTCAGAGTCATCTTCATCTTCCGTTTCTTCACCTTCTTCTGTTTCTTCTCCCTCTTCTGATTCAGAATTTTCATCATTACTGATAGAAGATTTCTCAGGTGTTGAAGGATTTAAATAAATATCGGAACGTCTGTCACTTCTTGCAATATTTCCCATACCTCCTCCTATTTTTACTGCATCAGCAGTTATCACGGCACCCGGTGATTTTTCAGAAAGATTGCAAAGAGTGACTATGGGCTCTGAATCGCTGTAACCCGCTTCAAGCGGGAATGTTCCAAGATATATCCATGTACTTCCGCCCATCTTTTGATTTACCTTGAATTCTCTGGTTCCTCCTGAATAGTTAACAGTATATCGCGCATCAGTAGCTGAATTCGGCAGAGTTTTATAGCTTACATATATAGCATATTCTCCATCTTCCGGAATATCGGCATACCATGCTGCAACCGAAGGTTTACCTGAAGAGATGGTAGTGGTTTGACGATAGGTTCCGTTTTCGAAAGGATTTTCAGTATCTCTGAAATCTGGAAGATCGTATATAAAACCTTCTTCTTCACCGGTCACCCACTGAGTGTCTCCGGTCATTTCTTTATAATAGGGCTGAGAATATAGGAATCCATCATCATTGATATCATTATCTACGATGACTTCATTTCTATTAATGTCTCTTTCTCGTGGAAGGAGTACATATGCTCCCGCATTTTCAAGCATCGGAACCACATATGGGAGTATATAACTCATCGTGTGGGTATCTTCTGTGACTTGAAAAAGTTGTGGTCTTTGCCACAACCATGCACCACTTCCCGGTTTATAATATCTTCCGTGGCTTGCCCATAGAGCTACGATATCGCCATCCATACCTTTTTTAGCATCCACATATGGTTCTGAGGCTACAACGAAAGGGGTATTTTTACGATACTTTTCAGGAAGTTTATCGATTGTAGTTATGTAATAAGAATAATTCTTATCACCTACGTTTAATGATACATAATAATCTGAGATAGAATCAGGAAGAATAGAAGTGATGTGTTTTCTCAAGTCTGAAACAAGTTCACTTGTGACGGGCAAATAAGTAAAATTCTCATTCAAACCGATTTTTGCAGTTTTAGTCCTTTCATCAGGTTTTACACTGTTCACCCTCAATCCTCCGGGATTAAGATTCTCCGGTATCCAACTGAGTACTTCAGCATTAATGAAAAGTGTAAGAGAGTCTTCCATAATCACTTCTACAGGAGGAGTATATTGCTTGTGAACAATAGCATTACTCTTCCTTCTCTTTTTTGAAGTGGTACGTTTTTTCTTTGTAGTTCTTTTCTTTGTTGTGGTGCTTTTCTTTTTTGAAGAAGTTGTTGTAGTTTTCTTCTTTGCAGTACCGCTCTTCTTAGACTTGGTGGTAGTAGTTTTTTTGTTACCTGTTGTTTTTTTCTTTGAGGATGCGGATGATGTAGCTTTAGTCTTTTTGACAGCTGCGACGGATTCTGATACACCGATTCCTGTCAAAGCTATGAGCAATGCAATAAAAACATTGAAAAATTTATTTTGTTTCATATTGTTGGTTCTCCGACCCGGACGATTAACTTAATCAAAATTTCAGTTAATGCCCGAGTGTATAAAGGTTTCTCTCTCTGAATTACGCGTATGAAAAATTCTATTGGCAGAATATTAAGCCAATTTCAACAAAATTAGCCAAAATCCATGGCATTTAAAAACAAAAATTTGTTAATGTCAAATTAATATATTGAAACTTAAAACTTTATAAATAGATTTTATTATAAATTTTCTCGATTATTTTTTGACTTGCATAGAAATAAAAACTCCAATTCGAAAAACAAATATGTATCTTCTTATATTATTAGCTTAATGATTCTGAATAAAAGAATGCTTAATGTGTTTAGGTAGGGGTAGATATTCTTTAGAAATGAACGAGATCGTTAGATATCATATTTGTTCTTGAAATAAATAAATCAGAAAGAATTATTCTAATTTCGAAGTTTTTAGTTATTTTTGCAGTGAGAAGGGAATAATATCCGTCATTCTTTTCTTCCTTATCTCGATTCTAAATCATAAACTCAAAAAAAATATAAATGGCAACTAAACCTTTTCATTATCAGGAGCCGTTTCCCCTTGGTCCTGATACCACCGAATACCAACTTATTACTAAAGATTATGTAAAAGTTGAAAACTGGAACGGTCACTAAATGCTTGTAGTAGATCCGAAAGCTCTTACAGTCATAGCAAATGTAGCCAGTCACAACTGTTCATTCATGTTGCGTAGAGAGCATAATGAAATGGTAGCAAAAATCCTTCATGATCCGGAAGCTTCTGAGAATGATAAATTTGTGGCTTTAACTATGCTAAGAAATGCAGAAATAGCTGCTAAAGGAGTTTTGCCATTCTGCCAGGATACCGGTACTTCAATCTGTGCCGCATATAAGGGACAACATGTTTGGACAGGATGCAATGATGAAGAGAAAATAGCTTTAGGAGTTTATAAAACCTACACAGAGAATAATCTTCGTTATTCTCAGAACGCTCCTCTCACAATGTATGATGAAGTAAACACCGGCTGTAATCTTCCCGCTCAGATTGAAATTCATGCAACTGAAGGAAATGAATATGAATTCCTATTTATAGCAAAGGGTGGTGGCTCTGCCAATAAGACATATCTTTATCAAGAGACTAAAGCCATTCTTAATAAGAAGACACTCGTTCCTTTCCTTATTGAAAAGATGAA
>CAZXHO010000187.1:0-5049 GCA_964640365.1 uncultured Sangeribacter sp.
TAAAAATCCTGAACCATAAGCAGAGATCATTAAGGCATCTTGTTTCAGGAATGATCGACTTAATGATATTCCGTAATAATTGTAGCCTGATCCCTTACTTTGAAGGTCAATCCAACCGGAACCTCCACCGCAATAGGCACTCAATCTCAGTTTAAAGGGGAAAGTATAGTCTATATTCGCACTATAATTTCCTGCCCAATCAGAATTGGAAGCTTTGAGTTCCGGACTGTTTGCTTTTAAGTCAGCGTATGTACCGCTGAGGTAGAGGCCCAGATTGAGCATTGAAATAGGGGACCACTGTAGATTTAAATTAGCATTAGTTCTTTGAGAATGACCGATATTTGCATAGGTAGTATGCAAAATATTATCCTCAAAAAATTGATAATCCGAAATACTGTTATCTTCACGGAAGTAAGAAATTCCGAAGCTGCCACCAATTTTGCCACCATAGTTTGAATAAGTCAGAGAAATATTGTTGCTTTTCTCACTTTCTAGATTCGGATTACCATAGGTCACTGAATTAATGCCCATAGTGTTTTTATAAGGATTTAACTGGCTTATCCAAGGACGAGATATACGCATTTGATATGCAAGCCTAAGATTGGCTGCCGGTCCCATTCTGTAGCTAACTGCCAGGTTCGGCACGATGTCATTTAGATAAGTAGTGAAGTCAGGATAGTCTCCGAGCTTATAATTAAGACCCATTTTTGTATGCTCATATCTTAAGCCGGCTTTTGCACTTATCTTACCGAAGTTTCCTGTGTAGGAAGCATATACCGCCATAATATCCTGAAATTGTTCTACTCTAACACTATTGGCAATGTTCATTGACAAACTATTTTCATCCTGTCCATACCAGGGACTTGTATTAGAATGGTCTCTTGACCAGGTTCCCTTGAAGCCACTTTCAAAAAGATGTTTTTCTGAAATTGGATTTGCATAATCTAACTGAAGAGAATTTCTCCTGTTATAGCTGTCACTGATATTCTTTTGCCACGGAAATTCCATGGAAAAATTCTCCATATTGAATGTGTTGATAGTCGTCTTTGAATCATTATTGCTATATCCGAAGATGTAAGAGCCGATGAGATGATGACCTTTCTTATGGAAAGTGTGCTGGAAAGATGCATTCGCTCCAAGCCACAGTCCGTCATAATTCGTGAAAGTTTTTCTTTCCAAACTCCATTTCTTGACATCATTTGAACTCAACATCATCATTGAGGAAGGGCTTGTCATCTCATAGGTATTCTTACCGATGTTGCCTTGAACTGTGAAAAGATTAAGGGTATCGGGTTCCCAGGAGAGGTTTAAATTTCCTCCAAGATAGTTAAAGGTGTTTTTATTCTTTGATTCTGAGATCTGATAGCGGTTCTCGTCGTCTGTTAAATTCTCAACGATTGAATTGTTAGAGTTGGTATAACCAATATCAAAAGCATCGCTATAGTTAATATTGGCACTTGCCGTGATATTATTGATTTTAGTTCTACCATAGAAAGATAATCCATAATTACGGTTTGAAACTCGTGCAGTATAATTCGTCATGAAACCTTCCAGGCTTTGCTTCCCAATAGTGACAATGTTCAGAATGCCTCCGGTTCCTTCTGCATCATATTTAGCACCCGGTTCGGTAATTACCTCAATCTTCTTGATCGTAGCTGCCGGCATTGATTTCAGAATAGTGGAAACATCTCCTGAGAGCATGGGGTCTTCCTTACCATTGATAAGGATCTTGAAATTGGAACTTCCATTTACTTTGATATTGTCTTCAGCATCCACTGTTACCATAGGTACCTTTCTAAGCATCTCTATAGTATTATTTGTCTGCGATTCCGGGTCATCTTCTACATTATATGTTAATGTCGCACCGTCGCTCTCAACTAATTTTTTCTTTGCTATCACCACAACTTCTTCAAGTGTCTCATCGTCCGGAACGAGAACTATATCCCCGAGTTCCGCTATTGGGGAAGTTTCGGTTAGCCTAAAATCCTTTGTAGCATTCTTCATTCCGAAAAATTCTACTTTTAGGATATATTGTCCTGCATTCGGAACATTTTGGTTGAATTTTCCGGCTTTATCCGTGACGTTGAATATTATCGGAGTGACAGTATCGTTGGAGGCGAAAATCTTATACGTTGCTTCGGGACAAGCTTCACCTTCTGTTTTTGAAATTACTGTTCCTCTTACAGAATATTCCACACCAAAAGTGTTCAACGATAGCATAAACATGATTACTGCTGTAGTAACACTGCGTTTAGTCTTAATAAAAAAATTAGTCATTTCAATATAAGTAAGGTCTGTTAAATTATCAATTAATAGAGGAGAGATTAAGTCTTTTGGGCAGTGGAAAGAGGATTATAATATAATGACGTTCAAAAGACATATTTGTGACATCCTTGCTAATTTTTTTATTAATTATTTTTTACAATCTCTATTGAAATATCAGAAACTTCCTGATTTAGCTCCGATTGAAGACTTGTCATCATTGCTAATAGATATATCTGTCTTCTTCACATCGCTTTTTAATGATCCGAATCTCCAGCTAATATTTATTCCTACATTCCAATTTGTAAATCGATTATTTAATGAATTGCTAAAGCCTTCGATATCATTCTTCATTGAAAAATTGTAATTTTTCTTCAAGAAGTCATTTGCATTTACCGTCAGCGTGAGGGCATCTTCTTTCAGGAAACTCTTACTAATCCCAACTCCGTAATAATACCAACCGCTGGTATATCCGTTAAGAGTATAGTTTCTTGAACTTTGTCCACCATAAACATTAAACAGGTATCCCGATTTTAGTCTGTAATTCCAATTGGCACCATAATTAACGTTCCATCCACTATTGCTTAGGTTTTCATCACAAGATGCAAACGATTGGTGAGTGAGACGGGCATTGACTGAAAACTGCATACCCTGAATAATATTCCAGTTCATGAAGCCGAAAACTGCAAAATATCTGTTGTGTCCGATATTCCCATATGACTCGATAAAAGTGTCTCCTTCCAAAGAATAGGTTCGGGAAATGGCATTATTGATGGATGAATATTCAGCACCCACATTTCCTCCTATAATTCTTCCAAAATTGGAGTAAGTCAGTGAGATTTTATTTGATCTTTCACTTTCCAATTCAGGATTACCACATTCTACATAATTAGGCAAGTAATTCTGGCGGAAGGGATTTACTTGTTTCAAAGAAGGTCTTGAGATTCTCATTTGATAAGCAAGACGCAGGTTTGAGGAAGGAGAAAACATATATGTTACAGCGAGATTTGGTACGAGATCATTAAGATGATTCATAAAATCCGGAATCTCTCCCCATCTATAATCGATGCCCATATTTGTATGTTCGAAACGTAGTCCTGCGTTAAATGAGAATCTGTTAAATTTACCTGTATATGACGCATAAAGTGCATAAATATCTTGTTTTTGAATCAAGTCGGAACGGTCTGTAAGAGATTCAACAGCAGATTCCTTGTTTTCACCGGTCATTTCATAAGATTTGCCTAAATTCCTTCTCCATATTCCTTTTGCTCCGGATTCGAGTGTATGGTGCTCGCTATCGAAGGGATTAATATAGTCAAACTGAAGAGTATGTTCATTATCAAATCCTTTTGTGCTCATTCTTTCGAATGGAGAGACGAGTTCATAGCCGTAAGATTCAAAAACAGTCATATCTCCAATCAACTTATTGTAACCATAGCTATAAAGATAAGACAATATAGTTTTGTGACCGGATTTGTTAAAATTATGTTGCCATGCAGCTCCCGCATTGACTCCTGAATTGGCTAATTTAGCATCTATGCTACGCCTGTTGCTTGCCATAAGGGTATTACCCGAATCATAAATCATTGTAGAAAAGATGGATTTGTTCTTATCCAACTTACCATTCATATCATACATATTGCCGTTAACTGTAATCAGATCCTTATCTGATAAATCGTAAGAGAGATTAAGCCCGGCTCCTAAATAATCGAATGTGACCACCTGATGCATTTTATTAATCTGCATATGCGTTTTGTCAGAATTATAATTGATGTTGGTTTGAGTATTATTTGTGATCTGAGGAAAGATTGACCCATCGGCATAATTTACATTCACGCTCATGGAAAGTTTGTTTTTCTTCATTCTACCATAGACCGAAGCACCTGTCTGGCTACGGGAAAAATATGTTTCTATGTTTCCGGAAAAGCCGTCGGTGGTATTTTTGGTTAAAGTTACGATATTCAGAATACCGGCAGTTCCTTCTGCGTCATATTTAGCACCAGGTTCTGTGATTACTTCAATTTTTACCACTGCATCTGCCGGCATTGCCTTGAATACATATTTATAGTTTGAAGTTAGAGAAGGATCTTCTTTACCATTGATGTAAATTTTAAAATTTTCCTGACCATTGATTCGTATCTTGTCTTCGCCATCTACACTCACCATGGGAACCTTTTTTAGAGCTTCCATCAGGGTGTTACCCTTAGCAGCGGGATCTTCGTCGAGATTATAGGTGAGTTTAGCTCCATCAGATTGCACTAAAGGTTTGTCTGCAGAAATTACGAGCTCCTGCAAGTCGTAAGTAGCCACCGCAGTAGTATCGGTTTTCTGATTTTGCGCATACCCAATGGAGGATCCCAATGTGAGGAGAGTAGCGGTTAGCAATAAGGATGTTTTCATAATTTTTGTTTGGAGTTGAATGTTTTGTTGTTGTTTTTCTAATTTTGTTTGATCTTGGCGGCTCCATCTTTCTCCGGATCCAGTGAGATTGATGGGAAAGTAGAATCAGAATAGATGATCTGTTAGATCGTTTCTTCTGATTGACGATGCAAAGTTAAATAATATTTTAGTACTATGCAATACATAGTACTAAAATAATTCACAGTAGTCATGATTAAATAATAATATTTAATAAAAAGTAGTGTGTAAAACACTCTGAGTTTAAGTTGCTTACCAACCTGCCGAATAAAGCTGATTTTTTTGAAATTTTTTTGTTAACTTTGCAAAAGAATAAAGAAAAAATGAAGAATATACGCAATTTTTGCATCATAGCACATATCGACCATG
>CAZXHO010000188.1:0-3526 GCA_964640365.1 uncultured Sangeribacter sp.
GAAAGGTGGAGATAAGGTTACCTTCGCCTGCCGAGACGTTGGAGAAGATGTTGCCGGCGAGCTGCATTCCGTCGCCGGAATCTCCGGCAAATCGAATCACTACATTCTCGATTGTCTTTACATTTGTAGACTGTAGCATGTGTTTGGTTAGATTTAGGTTTAAAAACCACTGGCAATCTGTCAGTAAATTCTGGCGCAAAGTTAAAAAACATTTTTTATTGCGGAAAAAATTTTATGTAAAAAAAATAAAGAAAAATGAAAATTTTCAAGCATGGTAAATCTTGGAAGACCGGAGAATGTATAGGGGGAGCATAACTATACTGTATTGGATTGGTGGGAAGAGGGATGTGTCCCAACTATGTTTATTCACCGGACGGTGACAATGTTTTCCGGCTACGATACTCTGTGGGCGACATGCCAAGGGTTTTTGAGAACATGCGTGAGAAATAATATGGGTCTGTTATTCCAACTTTATGACATATCTGGTTTATCTTTAAATCTGACAAGTCAAGAAGCTTGCAGGCAAACTTTATCTTCAGATCGTTTAAATATGCCATTGGTGAAATTCCGGTTTTGTTAGAGAATACGGCAGAGAATCGGGTTGGAGAATAACCGATATAGTCCGCTATATCTTGAAGTGTCAGTCTCTTCCCGATATTTTCATTCATAAAGTGAATGGCTGCTTCGACAATGTCAAATGGGGTGTCAGAGACAAGCCGCTGGGTTTTGGTTGATCGAAATTGGTTTACAAATCTTAGGGAACCAAGAAAATGGTGGAAAATCGAACATGCATAAAGTAAATTCTCAATCTGAAAACCATTCTCAAGAGTTGCCATTATCTCCTCAAAAATATCAAGCCGATCTGCTATACGAGATTGAATTCCCGGTTTAAGTTCTACGGGATCGGTCGATTCGCTTAGATATTGGGGAGCCAATGTGCCGTTGAAATGTATCCAATAAATTGTCCATGGGTGAGCAGAGTCAGCTCCATAACTGTGAGGCTGATCAGGAGGAAGAATAAAGTAAGAATTTTCTTTTACTTTATATTTTTTCCCTGCCACTGAATACCATCCCGCGCCGGATACGCAGTATATGAACACATATTGACCTATAGCTTCGGTGCGTTGTCTGAAGTGGTTTACTGCATTTGGGTAATAGCCTATGTCTGTTATATGAAGAATTTGTGATAAGGGATGTTCTTTCAGATCTTTGACACAGGCAGGAGGGAGCACGAATGCGCGCTCCCCGCTAACCCCGTCTTTTATTCCAAAGTCATTGTCCATATAAAACCTGTTTACAAGTTTGATGGCTTTTTTATTCAGGTAAAAGTGCTTCTACAGCTACTCATAAATGTCGGTAGCATTTGATTGTTTCGAATCTACATTGCCCGGCACCATGTCTCTCAATACGTCAGGTTTGACGGAGGACTTGGGCTCAAACGATTTGCTGTTCATATAATCTAACAACGAAGCCTTTAGTGCGGTCAGTTCCATGCTGCTATTTTCAGGACTTAAAACGTCGATCGAGCTGAAAAGCAATTTGCCATTACCGCAATTCGCTTCAAAAATATAAGCGAGTTTCCTGTTGTGGACAAAGTTATCAATGCTTCTGACGATTGGAGCCACTTCCAGAATGGAATCCATATTGATCACCTTAGCGTTCTTAACTGCTCTCCACCATTGCCAATCGGAATGTCCGCTATTGGGGAATCCTGTGAGAGCCGGATGATTCGGATCGTTCATTATACCCATGGTTCCTGCTTGTTTGGGGAAATGAACGGGACTCCAGAACACGGGTAGAAACTTACTCTCCAATCCCTTTATGTCATCGGGTTTCGGTGAGAAAAGGACAGTCTTTCCCACTTCAAGGGCTTGCAGAGCTTCATCAAGTGATTGTGTGCAAACAACGTTACCTTGGTTGATTTCAGTTTCAGGGAAGACAAAGATCCTCCAGCTATTCGTATCGCCTGAAGATAGAGTCAGTCTGACTATAACAGAAGAAGGACCGGTAATGCTCTTTAATGGAGTTGTGAAAGAACCTATTTCTTTTGTAGAACCTGCCTTGATGTTGTCAAAATTAATGCTCCCTGAGGAGAAAGGTTTATCTTCTCCATCAATAGTCAGAGACCAGTTAACATTTCCTCCATCGAGGTTTTGCGAAGAATAATTGGCAATAAGAATTTCTCCATTGAAATCATTGGCAGCCGAGTAGGAAGCATCATCATAATTCAACAATGGCACAATGGGAGAATTAAACTCTCTGAACCATTTGGCATCAACGGCACCTTTATTATCCCAGAATGCATCTATCAGACCGACAAGAGCCGTGCCTTGACCCGGAAAATCTTGAAGCCCGAGCAATTGAAAGCCTGACATTCCCGGTGTTTTCAATACCCGCTCTATCTCTTCCTTATATAGAAGGGCGGCAAACTTGCCGGATGCCTCTGTCATGTCTTGGCTTAGATCAAGTAGATTTTTCTCTTCCAGATCTTGCCTAATGTTCTTGAAATTTAAAGGATTCAAAATACCCGTATACTTTCCTATCTCCTGCATCGACGGAAAAACGGCATATTGCCCTATTTCGTGGGAAACAAGAGGCACAGAGACATTCTTTAGTGCAGAAGAGTAATTTTTATTAAAGGTAGGTGGTTCTGATTCAAAGATACCTTGACCCCTTACCCAGCCATCGTCTGTCCACTGTGTTATGAAGAATTCATCTTCTGGTTCGGGATGTCCGCCATGTCCTTTTTCGAATGTGAAGGAAGTGGTGGTGTAGAGATGTCGCGGATCTCGCTTTTTCATATCTGCCACCATATTGTTAAGCAGATTGAAATCATGCTGAAGCTCATTGCCGGCACTCAGCATTATGAAAGAGGGGTGATTGCCATATTCTTCAATAATTCTCTCATATTCCTCTTTCAGGAATTGTTCGGCTGCCGGGTCATCACCAATCTTTAAAGACCAAACGGGTAACTCTACCTGAAGATAGAAACCTAATGAGTCGGCTACTTCAAATGCGGCTTCCGGCGGACACCATGAGTGGAAACGCAGGTGATTTAGCCCCCATTCTTTTACTGTGGAGAAGGTCTTTCCCCATCCGGCCTTGTCGGTTGGTGGTACACCTGTAAGAGGAAATACGCAGCATTCAAGTGTTCCTCGTAGAAGGACAGGGATTCCATTTATCCTGATGCCATCTTTGTTATCGACTGTGCGCATTCCGAAACTTACCTCCTTTCCCGAATCATTTCCCATATCAACGTTGGCCTTATATAGCTGAGGATTAAACTCGCTCCATTTTGATAGGGATTCGGCCGGAAATATTGCCTCAACAGTGTTAATGCCGGGATTTAATTTAACTTTCTGTTGTGATTGGAGGTTGGTGCCGGGTATTGAGAAATTCACTTTTTGTGATATGGCTTTATTGGTGGAATTATCAATTCCGGCAATCACTCTGACTGTCTTAAGGTCGTCTGACGGATATACCTCGATGCCTTTGATGTCGCATTTAGGGATTACCCTTAGCCTCA
>CAZXHO010000188.1:3536-5035 GCA_964640365.1 uncultured Sangeribacter sp.
CTATTCCCTTGATGTCGATCTCAGGAATCAGCCTTAGTTCCATATCTCCAAGGATGCCGTTCCACATAATCTGAGTGTCATTGGTATAGGCATGTGCCAAGTTACCCGTTGAAATATCAAATTGTCGGGAATTATCAATCTCAATTTCCAGAGTATGTTTACCCTCAGAGAGCCCGTTCCTAAGAATATGCTTGTGAGGCGCTACCAAGGAGTATTCTTCAGATTCAAGCATAACTCCGTCAATTTTCGCATTGCTTTTCCATAGCACTCTTTCCAATGTTAACTCCAATGGCTTGTTTGCCATTGATTTCGGTATGTCTATTTCCCGGGTATAGACAGCTTTCCCGATAAAAGATTTCTTTCGGGTGAGCCTACGGAATTGTTCGTCACGAGATAGAGATGCCGTGTCTGTGGGGAATCCATAACCGGCAAGATCGGTAGTTCCCGGAAGCTTTATAATCCCATCCTTGGCATTTCCGGGTAATTCAACATTCCATTTGCCTGAAAGATCAAGTGATTGAGCTTTGGTAACGGGACACGCAAGAACGGTTGTCAGAAGAGCGGAAATTATAATATTTTTTACCATTTTAGTCAGATTGCAGTTGATTCAATGAAAGATTTTGCCATAATGATTCCCTGATGATTGGGATCAAGATTGCCTGCTTCGTTAATATAACGGTGATAGTGCTTCATATCGCCGAGTCCGGCGCTTCCGAGCGCAAGCATGTATAAACAATGCATCTTATTCCTTACCTCCAGCGATTCATCCCAAATCAATAAGTCTGGAAGAGAAACTGCGAAATAATCCATTTTGACCTCATCATGAAAATGCTGTCTGCCATAGTCGGCGAGGCGGTTGAAGTAGCTGCGCGCCTTATTTTCATTTCCTAAAGCTCTGTATGCAAGACCCGCATAGAAGATTTTATCAGGCTTAGCATCGTTGTAATAAAGAGCGGCAGCCGGTTCGGTAGGACCCTCCGTAGCTTTAAGCCAACATTCGTTAGCCTTCTCATAGTCTCCTATAGCGGCATAAGACTTTCCAAGGAGGTAATAGAAGTCGTTCTCTTGAGCACCATACAGCTTGCCTTCTCCCAAATGGTGGGGATATTCGAGGCATTCCCCAAGAAGAGAGATAGCTGTATCATAATCCCCGATTTCCATGGCCTCTTTAGCGAGCCCAATCCGGGCGGCTTGATATTGAGCGGGAACTTTTCCTTCGCCTCCTTCCCATGGATGGAAGATATGGGAGTCGATCAGTTCCTTCGCCTCGCGATAGTTCCCGGTGAGATTGAGCAGTGTTGCCAATTCGAGAATAAGGTCATCTCTTTTCATAACTATAGCCTCATTCTCTTTCAGGAATCTAAGCCTTTTTTCATGACTAAGATGTAGTTTCTTGTATAACTGGTCAAGTTCCATGAGTATTCTGCCGTCAGTTTTATCCAGACTGAAAGCGTTTTCCATGAATTTCAGGGCTGTTTTCGGCTGATCGTATTTATTAT
>CAZXHO010000189.1:0-5001 GCA_964640365.1 uncultured Sangeribacter sp.
CTCATTCCAATATGTGCTTGAAACGATAGGCATCGCACTGATTGTAAAATATTTGTTTATTTCATCGAAAGCTGAGGTTGAGCCGGCTCTTCGTGAAGAAACCACTGCTGCTCCAACTTTCATTGTCTTATCTACACTGATAGCCGTACTATAGAACAGCCTGTCAAGAAATGCAAGTGCTTGTCCGTTGGCTCCGGCATAGTATACGGGGCTACCAACTATAAGACCGGCTGCCTCTGCAAAATCAGGTGCGGTTTCGTTTACAATATCATTGAAAACACATTTGTTGTGCTGACGGCAATAATTGCAGCCGATACAACCTCTGATGTCTTTATTTCCTATGTTAACTCTTTTTGTTTCGATTCCAAGAGAAGCCAGGGTATCTTCAACTTCACGTAAACCTCTATCTGTGCAACCTTTCAAATGTGGACTGCCATTGATCACCAATACTTTCATTTTTCTATGTTATTAAGTTATAGTCATACTTCTGCATGACATAGAATCAGAGTAGTTCTTTAATTTTAACAACATTAGAATTAACAATAGGTTCATAAGTCGGATAAGCTGTGCTATAGAGCATTGTTATCTTTTTCTCAGATATTTAAAAGAAGTATATGCTTTCCTCGATTTAAGATAGTCTAAATTGAATTGGCGTGCATATGCCTCTCTCTCAAATGAGATGTCTTTATATGCATCAGTTAAAATAGTTTTCTTCTTTGATAAGGGTTCTTTATTAAAAACTCTTATGATTATTCTTACGAGCCATTCCAAAACATAGATTAAGTAAAATGGAATGTAAAATAATTCCCTCATTTGAACAGTGTGAATCTGTTCATGATTTAAAACATATTTATTGCAAGGACCCTTGGCAAAAAGTATACCAAACAAATTTATGGCGTAAAAATTTTTACCAAACGGTATGATTCTGTTATATATAATTTTCATTTTATATAAATCATCTTATTGATCTAAAGATATCTACAGGATGGATATGTCTTCTTATCCTTGATTATCTTACTTATTCATAAATAAAACGTCAGGTTTTCTAATTATTCTCCCCTGCTTGAAATTTCACCTGACAAAAAAGCTTCTTAAGAAATATATTTGCACCAATCCATTTTTTATTTAATTTTGCATTATGGCAAATCAAGAATCAAATGTAAAAGACCGAGCGCACACAAATATACGTGTGCCAAGAAAGTATACGGTATTTATACATAACGATGACTTTACCACCATGGAATTTGTGGTGTTTATACTTACCACGGTATTCCATAAAAGTATGGCAGAAGCCGAACAATTGATGATGCAGGTTCATCACTCTGACAAGGCTCCGGTGGGAACATATACTTATGATATTGCCATGACTAAGGCTTCTAAGGCTACAGAACTTGCTCGTGCCGAAGGATTTCCATTGCGCCTTACGGTTGTCGGGGAATAAGCCTTTCATCCCTTTCTTTTATTGATAAAAATGGATAATCAACTATACTATTCCACGGAAATTAACCGGGCATTCCATGACATGTTTGATATCGTAAAAGATTATCGACATGAATTTGCTACTCCCGAACATTTCCTCCTTGCTCTCTTCAGACAAGAACCATTTTACAACGCTTTCAATTATTGCGGCGGCAAGTATTCCGACATATATAATGATTTGACCGCCTATCTTGAAAGCCTTGACACTTTACCGGAGGGTGCCCCGCGTTCTTCGGAAACTTCCATACAGCTTAGACAGATGCTTGAAATTGCTGCCAATGCCGTAATTGGTTCAGGTAAAGACACTATGGAAATTCCTCATGCAGTGAAAGGTCTGTTAAGTCTACAGGATTCAACAGCCCCATATCTTTTGCTAAATTCACTTTCAGGGGATGAAGGTGGTTTTATGAGTGAACTCGTGTCTAATTACAAAATACTTGACTCTAACGGTGCGGATTTTCTTAATGACGACTTTACGGAAGATGAACTCCCCGATAACGACGGTATGCAATGGAAAAACCTTGTGGTGTGCGTAAATGATATTTTAAGCCAACACAATCCGCTTGTAGGTAGAGAAACCGAATTGGAAAACACAATTAGGGTATTATGTAGGAAAGATAAAAACAATGTGCTTCACATCGGTGAACCCGGAGTAGGTAAAACAGCACTCATCTATGGATTGGCTGAAAAGATTAAATCGGGAGACATTCCAAAATCTTTAAAGGGATCCAAAATCTATCAGCTTGACATTGGTACACTTCTCGCCGGCACTCAATTCCGTGGAGATTTCGAAAAACGCCTGAAAATGATCATGGATGGTATTTCGCGTGAAGATAATCCAATAGTCTATATCGATGAAATTCATAGCCTTGTGGGAGCCGGAGCAACAGGCGACAGTGCAATGGATGCTTCAAATATGCTTAAACCTTATCTCGAAACCGGTAAAATACGATTTATCGGTTCTACCACCTATGGTGAGTATAAAAGATATTTCGCGAAAAGCAAAGGATTGGTGAGGAGATTCCGCCAAATTGATATTGCGGAACCAACAATAGAGGAAGCAATTACAATTCTCAAAAAGCTAAAGAAAAATTATGAAAAATTTCACGGTGTGTTTTACGGTGACAAGGCAATTGAGTTTGCAGTGAAGGCAAGCGCTAAACATATCACTGAACGTTTCCTTCCCGACAAAGCCATTGACCTTATCGACGAAGCCGGAGCATACAGGAATATTCATCCCATTGAACAGAAACGTCAGACAGTCGATGTGGGGCTAATAGCTGAGATACTTTCAAAAACCTGTAAGGTTGATTCCATTGCCATAAGGGAAGATGAACAATCGCGTCTGGAGTCTCTTGAAAAGAACATGTCGTCTCTAATCTTCGGACAACCATCGGCTATCAAAGAGGTGACTGAAGCTGTGCTTATGGCGAAGGCAGGACTCTCGGATGAAACCAAACCTCTTGCATCCCTACTGTTTGTAGGACCTACAGGAGTGGGTAAAACAGAAGTGGCAAAAGTGCTTGCAAATGAACTTGGCGTTGAATTGATAAGGTTCGACATGAGTGAATTTACCGAAAAACATGCTGTAGCAAAGCTAATAGGGTCTCCCGCAGGATATGTTGGCTATGAAGACGGCGGACTGCTGACCGATGCTATTCGGAAAACACCCGATTGTGTGCTGCTCCTTGATGAGATCGAAAAAGCTCATTCCGACATCTATAATATTCTCTTACAGGTGATGGATTATGCTCGTCTCACCGATAATAAGGGTAATAAAGCAGATTTCAGAAATGTAATCTTGATAATGACCTCTAATGCCGGAGCACAGTTTGCATCACATGCTAAAGTGGGATTCGGGAATGCCACCTCTTCCGGTGAAGCTATGTTGCGGCAGGTAAAGAAAACCTTTAAACCTGAATTTCTCAACAGGCTCTCTTCTACTGTGATCTTCAACGAAATGAATCGGGAGATGGCATCGTTGATTCTTGACAAGCAAATCGGAAAACTACAGAAACAGCTCGATGTGAAAAAAGTTACCTTAAACCTCTCCCCTGCTGCAAGAAATCTGCTCCTTGCCTTGGGTTTCTCAAACGAATACGGTGCGCGAGAGCTCGACAGAATCATTAACTCAAAACTTAAGCCTCTGCTGATGAAAGGAATCCTATTCGGCAGACTTAAAAAAGGTGGAGAAGCTAATATAGACAGTATGGATGGAAAACTGGTAATGTTATGATATTCGCGCTTGATGAAGAGATTGCATTTCCTGATCCAAGACTCGGAGAATCCGACGGCCTTTTAGCCATTGGAGGAGACCTCAGCATAGACAGGCTGTTGCTCGCTTACAGCTACGGCATCTTTCCTTGGTATTCTTTCCGAGACACTGAAGAGCCTTATTGGTATTGCCCCATGGAACGTTTCGTCATCTTCCCGGAGGAAATACATATCTCACATTCAATGAGAAACCTTATAAATAAGAAAAAATACCGGTTAACGATCAATCAGGATTTTGAAGGTGTAATCAGAGAATGTGGAAGGCTCCGCATAGATCAGGAAGGTGCATGGCTTGGAGAGAAAATGACAGAAGCATACACGCGCTTGTATGAGCAGGGTTTTGCAGCAAGCGTGGAGGTGTGGGATGGGGATAAACTTGTCGGAGGTTTATATGGCGTAAGCATTGGTAACTCTTTCTTCGGAGAAAGTATGTTTTCGCTCGTTTCGGGAGCAAGCAAACTTGCGCTTATCCATCTTGCAAAAATATTAGGTGAGAATGGAGGTAAACTCATTGACTGTCAGTTTGAGACACCACATCTTAAAAGTATGGGCGGACGTTATATTTCTTATGAAGACTACCTGAAAATTATTCATGATAGCGCGGCA
The DNA here is from genome assembly GCA_964640365.1 of uncultured Sangeribacter sp. Classification (GTDB taxonomy): domain Bacteria; phylum Bacteroidota; class Bacteroidia; order Bacteroidales; family Muribaculaceae; genus Lepagella. Next base: position 4,360 of record CAZXHO010000189.1, read on the forward strand.
AATTAATGAAGTGGGACAACGGTAAACAATAGGTGACAACCAGAAAGAAGTCTTGGCGAAAAGATACGGTTATAGGGATTAGTATGTACAAACTTTTCAAAACGGATTTTTTTTTGTAACTTTGCATATGGGCAATAAGCCGACCCTTATGTAATTTACCATATCATAATGGCAGAAAATAACAATCTTTTCCAATTTGACAATTTTTCCGGTGTTGACTCCGGAGCAGACCTATCTGTGGATAACTCAGAAACTTCAGAAGATTTATCCGCCTCCAATGACTATGTCGAAGCGGAAGAGGAGATTATTGAACCGACTGCCTCTGCAAACTCCACATATGACGATGATGCCATACAGCATCTCGAATGGAACGAACACATACGTCGCCGTCCCGGTATGTATATCGGAAAACTTGGAGATGGATCACATGCCGAAGACGGCATATATGTGCTGATTAAAGAAGTGGTAGATAACTCGATAGATGAGTTTAATATGGGCGCCGGCAAGAGGATTGACATTACTCTTTCGGAAGAGGGAGAAGTAACTATCCGAGATTACGGCAGAGGAATTCCCTTGGGGAAAGTCCGTGAAGTGGCTTCAGATATCAATACCGGTGGTAAATTTGATGACAAGAACTTCAAG
>CAZXHO010000190.1:0-4996 GCA_964640365.1 uncultured Sangeribacter sp.
ATTCCCACAGAAACACAAGACGTTATGGTATACCTGTAAGAAAACAGAGGGAGAAAGAGAATGTTCCAGATTCTATCTCAGAACCGGAATTTAGAGAAGACCTCAATACCACTCCTTCTAATATTCCGGTAAATTCCGGTAATGATAATACTAATCAAAACAGAAATACCAGACCCGGAAAGAATTCACAAATAAAAAAATCCGGAATTAAGAATCCTCCACCACCTCCCGGAGATAATATAAGAAATATTGCACCTCCGCCTTCTAAAACGACACCGGATGCTCCTTTAAAGAAAAAGGAATCTAAGTAAAGGAAAGGAGGAACAATATAATTCAAAGAGGATGGAAATACAAAGCCGTAAAAGATACCTCGTGAGGAAACTCATCATAATAGACAGAACTATGGGGAAGGAGATTGTCCTTCCCCTTATGATTGTGAGCGGAGTGGTAAAAAATGATATGCTGGAAGATACTGAAATTTTAAAATATGAAAGTGAAATTGAATCTACGGCTTATGTATCTGAAATGCAGCTGATTTATGAAGGCAGTAAAAATAATTATATAATTTCGAAAATTTTTTGAAGAATTATTTTGTATTTAAATAAAAATTATCTAATTTTGCAGTGTACTAATATACTAATACACTATGTTAATAATAAATGATATCACATATTCCTATGGTAAGAGGAAAAAACCGGTGTTGCAAAATTATTCTTTGACAATTGAACCGGGAACAATCTGTGGATTGCTTGGGAAAAATGGTGCCGGTAAATCAACTCTTCTTTATTTGATTTGCGGTTTGCTCAAACCACAGGGGGGTACGATTACATACAATGAAAAAGTGCCTTGGGACAAAAAGGTCTCTTTCCTTAATGATGTTTTCATTGTTCCTGAAGAATTTTATCTTCCAAATGTCAAGTTGGAAGAATTTGTAAATTCTTTCGCGCCTTTTTATCCCTCTTTCTCTATGGATGATTTAGAGAAACATCTTGCAACTTTTGAAATGACTTCCAGTCTTCATCTGGGTCAATTGTCAATGGGTCAGAAAAAGAGAGTTTATATCAGCTTTGCTCTTGCTTGTAATACTTCTCTCCTTCTTCTTGATGAGCCGACTAACGGTCTTGACATACCGGGTAAAAGATTGTTTAGAAAAGCTGTGCTCAACAGTATGACGGATAACCGTACAGTAATCTTATCGACACATCAGGTTTATGATGTGGGAAAACTTCTCGACCATGTTATAATTACTGATACCGATGGAGTCATCCTGAATGAAAAAATGTATGATATAGCATCCCGTCTGAATTTTACGTTTACTACCGACCGCAGCCGCATTGAAAATGCCCTCACATCTATTGAAGCACCGGGAGGAGCTAATATTATAGAGCTTTCAGATGGTATGGAAGAAACGGAGGTGAATCTTGAAACACTGTTTGAATTGACAAGACAGAATCCGGAGATTATATATCAAATTTTTGGGAAAAAGAAAAACTAATTTTTAATATTGGTATCGGATATCAGCATCTTTATATCTGTTATCTTTAAAAATAAAGATATTCTAATAAGTCTATTATCCATAAAGTTTGCTAATCCGATTCTTCTAACATACTCTATATGAATACAAATAATTCACATGTCGAACTCGGAAATTTCGTTAAATATGTCAAATTTGAGTTTGTCCAAAACCGTAAACCAATCTTGCTGTCTGTAGCATGCATAGTAGCTATCTATATATTTATAGGTATCTTTATGGGATGCAAGCATAAAGGAGGCGGTGAGGGGGAGACCATTCTATTCACCATATTTGCTGAATTTATTTCCTGCATAGTATCATCAATGGCTTTTGCAAATATGAAGACAAAAGAGGAACGTATCTTCTCGTTAATGGTTCCTGCTTCTGTAGAAGTAAAATTCTTGACTCGTTGGTTAGCAATTGTGCCCTTATTGTTCGGACTTCTTCTCGCAGCTTTTTATATTGGCGACCTTGCACGTATAGCAGCGTTTTATTTTACCAGTCCGGATCCGATGAATTTTCCTAATTACCTTAGTGTCTTTAATCCATGGATAGAATATTACCCGAGAAAAGAGATGTTAGGAGGTTCGCTGTGTTCATTTTTATTCACAACATACTTCTTTACTCAGGCATTTTATTTCTTTGGTGCTGTACTTTGGCCTAAATTATCGTTTATTAAAACATTTGCAGTCCTTTATGTGCTGCAGGCGATATTTGGTTTATTCTTCTTATGGATCCCAAAAGTTGTTTCTTTTTCATTATCTTATGAGGGAGCCGGCAATTTATTGCGGGGTTCAGTAGTTATTCTAATAGTTTTAACTCTTCTTATATACTATCTCACTTATTTGAGATTAAGAAAAAGTCAGGTAGTTAATAAATTATTTTGACAACAAATGAATTTCAACGAAAATAAACCAATATATTTACAGATAACCGACCGGATAATGGACGATATTCAGGAAGGTGTATACCCGCCCGATGGCAGATTACCCTCGGTCAGAGAGTATGCGGCGAATATCGAAGTCAACGCGAATACGGTTATGCGGTCATATGATTGGCTTCAGCAACAGGAGATAATATATAATAAAAGAGGAATAGGCTTTTTTGTGCTTCCTCAGGCAAAAGAAAGGATAATAGAAATGAGAAAAGAAATTTTCTTCAGGGATGAAGCATCTTATTTCTTTAGAAGATTGTCAAGTTTCGGACTATCTGCTTCTGATCTTGCCATATTATATTCTGACTATCTTTCAGGCATTAATGCAATAACCAAATAAATAAACTTAGATCTGGACCGGAGGATGAGTGATTCATGCTCCGGTTTTCTATCATATCTTAAAATTTAAATTCATTTATCTAATTATTCAATTTCCTACTAATCCTCAGACTAAACAATTAGCAGTTACATCTATTGGAGTTAACTATTCAGCTTTCCTTATTAATGAATATATTTTTAACAATACATAATTTGAAATTCTTTTGAAAAAGAGAGGGAATTTTGCTAACTTTGCAATCCGTTATGATGAACGGATTTGACAACGAAAAGTATCTTAAGATACAATCCGAACATATTAAGGAAAGAATTTCCAAGTTCGGAAATAAGCTTTATCTCGAATTGGGAGGAAAGCTTTTTGATGACCACCATGCAAGTAGAGTTTTGCCGGGTTTTCAACCGGATAGTAAACTTAGAATGCTTGGACAGCTTAAAGATCAGGCTGAAATTGTCATAGTGATCAGTGCTATTGACATTGAAAAAAATAAGGTAAGAAACGACCTTGGAATCACATACGACATGGATGTATTGCGTCTTCGCAATGAATTCCTGAACCGTGGTTTCATGGTCAGTTCTGTTGTAGTGACCCATTATAACGGTCAGATCAGCGCAGATGCTTTCAGACAACGTCTTGAAAGAATGGGGATAAAAGTATATTATCATTACACCATCGAAGGATATCCAAATAATGTGGGCTTGATCACTTCTGATGAAGGTTTCGGGAATAATGATTATATAGAGACATCTCGTCCGCTGGTGATAGTAACGGCACCCGGTCCCGGCAGTGGTAAAATGGCAGTTTGTCTAAGCCAACTTTATAATGAAAATAAAAGGGGAGTGGAAGCTGGATATGCTAAATTTGAAACGTTCCCTGTATGGAGTCTTCCTCTTAAGCATCCGGTAAACATAGCTTATGAAGCTGCGACTGCTGATCTCAACGATGTTAACATGATAGATCCGTTCCATCTGGAAGCTTATGGGAAAACGGCTATCAATTATAACAGGGATATAGAAATTTTCCCAGTTCTTAACGCTCTTTTCGAAGGTATATATGGTGTGAATCCCTATAAATCGCCTACTGATATGGGTGTAAATATGGTTGGTTTCTGCATCAGTAATGATGAGGTTTGCTGTAACGCTTCGAAAAATGAAATTATAAGAAGATACTTTACGGCACTAAATCATCTTGCCGAAGGAGAAGGTAACGATGAGGAGGTGAACAAAATCGCTTTATTATTTAAGCAGGTTAAAATTGATATTTCTTATCGTAAGGTTGTGAAGGCCGCACGCGACCGAGCACAGATAAGCGGTTTACCATGTTCGGCTATAGAACTGGCTGACGGTACAATTATAACGGCTGAAACAAGTGAGCTTCTTGGACCGAGCTCTGCCTTGATATTGAATGCCATTAAACATCTTGCCGGAATAGACCATGATGTTAAATTGATTCCTCAGGAGATGATTGAGCCGATTCAATTTACTAAAACCCACTATCTCCGCAGTCATAACCCGAGGTTACATTCTGATGAGGTGCTTGTAGCTTTGTCTGTATTAAGTACTCGCAATGATAATTGCAGGAAAGCACTTGAAAAATTGCCTGAACTGAGAGGGTGTGAAGTACATTCCACTGTAATGCTCGGCGAAGTGGATCATAAGATTTTTAAGAAACTCGGAGTTGGCCTTACCTGCGATCCGGCACGTAAGAAATGATTTAATCATTCAACTTAAAGTATTGCTCCGACTCATAAATCGAGAGGGTAGGTTTAAAACTGCTCTCTCGATTTTTATAAGCTCTCAAAAAGAAAAATTGACCAATATATAATTAAGGTGTAATTTAGGGCTTTTATTTCAAAAATAGATAAAAAGCCTGATTAACAAATAAGTTAACGAAATTTAAAATAGAGTAGGCTTTTAAACTTTCTTTTTTTCTTGAAGTCAAAGAATCGTAAACAGAATAAAACAACCGAAAATTAATAGAAATAATTTAAAAATTTTCATACATGAAGAAATTAGTTTTAAGTCTCGCAATTCTTGTAGGAAGTTCATTCACAATTCTCGCATCTAATGACAATAAGACAAATTGTGAAAACAATAGTAAAGCTTGCACCGAATGTGTAAACAAAGACGGCAAATCCTGTAAAAAGGAGAGAGGTATTAAAAACATCCGTGCATTCGAAGGCCTCAACCTCACAACTGAACAGCAGACAAAATTG
>CAZXHO010000191.1:0-4996 GCA_964640365.1 uncultured Sangeribacter sp.
TAGCCTGAGAGTCGGAAGATACCATAGAGATGATACCAAGATCATGGAATACGTTTTCTGCAGACTGAGTTTCGGGGCGTACACGGCTTTCAGCAAATGCAACATCTGAAGGAATGTTCGGGTTAAGGTTATGGCAGACCATAATCATGTCAAACAGCTCAGCCTGTGAATTGATACCGAAAGGAAGTGTCGGGTTTGTAGAAGAAGGAAGCACGTTTGCCATCGAAGCCACTTTCAGAAGGTCAGGAGCATGACCACCGCCTGCACCTTCTGTGTGGTAAGTATGTATAGTGCGTCCGTCTATAGCTGCGATAGAGTCCTCTACAAAACCTGATTCATTCAAAGTATCTGTATGAATAGCTACTTGAACGTCATACTTGTCAGCAATGTCAAGACAACTTCTAATAGCAGCGGGAGTTGAACCCCAGTCTTCGTGAATCTTGAATCCGCAAGCTCCACTCTCAACCTGGCTTTCAAGATTTGGATAACATGAGCAGTTGCCTTTAGCAAGGAAACCAACGTTGATTGGCAATCCTTCAGCAGCACGTAACATCTGATGCATATTCCATCTTCCTGCAGTGATTGTAGTGCCATTCGTACCGTCTGTTGGACCTACACCACCACCAATAAGAGTAGTAATACCGTTTGACAGACAGTTGATAGCCTGCTGTGGAGAGCAGAAGTGAACGTGACCGTCGATGCCGGCAGCAGTAAGAATCATATGCTCACCTGAGATAGCATCTGTTGATGGACCTGTAACGAGTTCGGGAGTTACACCTTCCATGATATTGGGGTTACCAGCTTTACCTATACCGGCGATTTTGCCGTCTTTAACACCTACGTCGGCTTTAACGACTCCTAAAATCGGGTCAAGAATGGTAACGTTGGTGATTACAAGGTCAAGGCTTCCTGCATGCTCAGTACATTCATTAGCGAGCCCCATACCGTCGCGTAAGGTCTTACCACCGCCATAAACCACTTCGTCGCCATATACGCGAAGATCTTTTTCAATCTCTACATAGAGGTCTGTATTTCCGAGTCGAATCTTATCGCCCACGGTCGGGCCAAAAAGTTCGTTATTTTCTTTTCTTGATATAATAGCCATAGTAGAAGTGGTCGTTATTTTTTAATTTGATTTTCTGTATACTCACCTTCAATTTCATCTTCCGGAGCACTCTTGAAGCCATATTCATTCATTCTGCGTACAGCTTCAATGTACTTAGGATAGAAAGTAGGATGATCCTCAAGACCTGCATAGCCATTAACAAGGTCGTTGAAGCCGATTATGCGTACTTTACCTGCATAGGTAACGAGTTCTACCTCTTTTTCCTCACCCGGTTCAAAACGGATGGCTGTGGTAGCTGGAATATTTAGATGGTATCCGAATGCTTTCGGACGGTCAAATTACATATATCTGTTAACTTCAAAGAAGTGGAAATGACTACCAATCTGTACGGGACGGTCGCCTGTATTGCGCACTTTCAATTTAACAGTACGTCTGTTGGCATTATATTCAATCGGGGTGTCTTGAAGAATTACACCTCCTACCGGAACGTATTCTTTCGGTGTAAATCCCGGTGTGTTCGGGTAAGCTATAGCCGGTTCTCCCTGAAAAACTCCATAAGGTGTGCTATATGTTTCCTGAGGCTGGGTTCCGGCAGTATTTGTTGATTGATCCATGTCTTAAGGTTTAAATTTATTAAAGTTACTTTCTAATAACTTTTCCTCGATTATCTCAATGGTAGTAAAAAAAAGCACCCCACAGACAATCTTATCAGGAATAAAATTATTTGATAGGATGATGAATGCTGACAAGGCGACTGCCGTCAGTAAAGACTGCCTCTACTTGCAGAAGAGAAATCATATCTGCAACACCTTCCATTACCTGTTCTTTAGTAAGAACGTTTGCGGCGTCGTGCATAACTTCTTCTACAGTTTTTCCTTCACGTGCTCCTTCAAGAGCGGCACTTGTGATATATGCCACAGATTCAGGATAGTTAAGCTTCAGACCTTTCTTGAGTCGACGCTCTGCAATGAGTCCCACCATTAGCAGAGTGAGTTTGTCTTGCTCTTTAGGGGTAAAATGCATGGGTATTTGAATTTGGGGTTAAAAAATCGTCTTGACCTGACACAGGTCTTTTTTATTATAACGCTATTTCTTAAAATTTGTTTATAAAAAAATCAGAAAAATTAATATACTGTTAAATATTAATTCATTATAAGCATAATTATTAGGTATTTATAAAAAGGCTAATAGTAAAATAAAAAGGCGCACGAATTGTCTTCATGCGCCAATTATTTTTTTTATTAATATTATTCAGTTATTACTCTTTTAGCACCTATGTATCTTCTGCTGTAATAGCCATCGTTGGAATCTATTTTTATTCCTTGTGATGTGCTCGCGTGGATAAATTTGAAAGTGCCTTTTTCATTGTCGACACTGATTACTATTCCAACGTGCCCCACTCTATTGCTTTTACTGGTCCTTCCCGTGAAAAAAACAAGGTCTCCTTTTCTTAATTTTTTGGCTTCAACTTTTTCTCCCTGAGTATACTGGTCGCCTGAAGAAGCTCCAAGGTTGTAGCCGAATTGACGGAACACATAACTTGAGAAACCTGAGCAATCGAATGCAGATGGACCTTTGGCACCGGAACGGTAGCGTTTGCCGAGATGGCTTCTTGCCTCAGAGAGAAGGTCATTAATCATGGTTTCTGTCTCAGAAGAAATAGCTGAGCCGACTACTTCAACTTCCTCTCTTTTTTCAATGTCTTTCTTTAAAAAATCCTTTAGGACGCTTTTATCAAGTTGGGAGGATTTAGCCTTTGCCAATAATATATTATGGGCGGCATTATGGGCATTAAGAGTTTTTGAAGTCTGCGCATTGACAGTAAGACATCCTGCACAGCTCAATAATATGGTGATGATTAGATTCAGTTTCATGCTTAGGGTTATATAAGGAAGACTGTGTCCTAAAATTGTAATGCAAAATTAATCATATTTAGGCTCTAATCCAAGCGATTGTCTTAGAGTAAGGGATTATTTAAGATTAATTATATTTCGGCACAGTAGTCTAAAATGTGTGCATGCAAAAAAATGAAAGATATGGTTTCAAATAAAAAAGTTATTAGAAGTTGACTTGACATAATAAAATACTTTACAACCTTATACGTTATTATGTCAGGCTGAGCTAAGTCTTGAAATTAAGCTGCCGTTTATCATTTCCGGCTTATTTTTTATAATCATAAATTCTACATGTTACGATGAAAAAATTATTATTGTTAACCTCTTTTACCCTATTGACGGGATCACTGTGTGCTAAAGACCGCATCACTCACAATCCGGATGCAACCAACACAGAGTCTATTCTTCATGCATGGAGTTGGAATTTCCCAGCAATTGCCGACAATATGAAACAAATTGCCGATGCCGGTTTCACCATGGTTCAGACTTCTCCTGTGCAAAGTTGTTATGCTCCTGAAGGAAGCGGTAAAATGATTTTTGACGATAATGTCACCGAAGGCAACTGGTATTATTATTATCAACCTACAGATTGGAAAATTGGCAATAATATCTTAGGGAGCAGAGACCAAATGAAATCTATGATGGATTCTGCCGCTAAATATAATATTAAGGTTATTGTAGACGTTCTGCCTAATCACACGGCGTTTGATATAGATGCAGTATCCGAAGATTTTTATAAGGCCGTAGGAGGAAGAGATAAAATGTTCCACAGTAACGGTCTTCAGCCTGTAAGTGATTACAACGACAGACTTCAGTGCACTCTATGGGGCTCCGGTGCACTGCCTGATGTAAATACCGAAAATCCTGATTTTCAAAAATATTACATGGAATTTGTGAATGATCTTTTGAGTCTTGGAGTTAAGGGTTTCAGATATGATACTGCTAAACATATAGGAGTACATTCTGATCCGGTTGATACTGCTTCAGGGGTAAAAGAGAATGATTTCTGGGATGTTGCTACCGGACGTAAGGCGGTTAAGGGAGTCAAATTGGCAGTTCCATACGATTCTCTATTTGTTTACGGAGAGGTGCTTCAAGACAGAAATGTTCCGGAAGCTGAATATGCTGAATATTTTGGACAGACCGCTTCAGGATACGGACATATATTACGGGAGGCACTTGAGAAAGGAAGCGTAAATGATTTAGATCTTATCAACTGGCATCATACATCCGCTCCTGAATTCTTGACAACGTGGGTAGAAAGTCATGATACTTATGCAAATGCTCATGAATCTGCTCATCTCACTGATGACCAGATCAGAACCGGTTGGGTATTCCTTACTGCTCGTCAAAATGGTACTCCCCTCTTCTTCAGCCGTCCTGCCGGTTCTACAAGACAAAAATATTGGGGTGACAATATTCTTGGTGCAAGAGGAAATGATGAATTCTTCCATCCTGAAGTATCTGCCGTAAATAAATTCAGAACTGCCATGGCAGGGCAAAAAGAGGATGTTAAAATTTCTGACAATGGGTCGGTTTTACTGGTAAATCGAGGTAATAAAGGAGCAGCCGTAGTTAATATTTCCAAATTTGCCAATTCTGTCAATCTTCCTACCGGACTCCCTGACGGCACATACAAGGATGTTGTTTATGGCAAGGAATTCAAAGTGAAGAAAGGTGTTTTGAAAGGTGTTTTGGCTCCGGAAAGATCTTACATACTCATGAAATAATTAGAAGTCATAAATAACATAGAATCAAGGCTAAAATTTTACACTCCATATATTTGGTTACAATCTTATAAATATTGGAAAAATAAACAGCCATCGATTTAGCGTTTTAAAAAATATTAAAAAAGAAACATTTCTCCTTTCTGAAATGTTTCTTTTTTGATATCTGTCCGGAAAGGACAGAATTTTGGCACGGAATTTGTTAATCCGTAAATAGAAATTACAATAATTTATTAAAGTACCGAAAAATGAATATCAAACCATTGGCATACAGAGTTCTTATTTAAACTACAGCTGCAGAAGAAGTA
>CAZXHO010000192.1:0-4984 GCA_964640365.1 uncultured Sangeribacter sp.
GCAAAGTATGTAGCCCAGCTACCACCTTCTGCCCAAGTCTTGCGAACCATGCTGTCGCCCCAACGTTTGAGGTCAAACCAGCTATGACCCTCACTCCAGAGGTCGAACTTACGGAGAATCTTGATCTCGTTCCAAAGATCTTCTCCGGTCTTAGTACAGTTGTAGTTCTCCTGATAAGGTTGAGTAGCCTCGTTAAGAAGTGCCTGAGCAGCACTTTCATTTCCAAGTCTATACTGTGCCTCTGCCTCGTTATAGAGCATTTCTGCCATGCGGAAGATAGGATAGCAACCGTCACCTACACCACTCTTAACGATAAACTTAGTACCGAGGTAGTAACCAACAGATGTTGTTGGGTAAGTTCTTCCTTTATTAGTGAAATCCCTACGAACACGCTCAAAGAATGAACCCTTTGTAACTAAGCCTGAGCCATTAATTGTCTTGAAATTGCCATCCTCATCATAAACTCCGTCTTCAATTAGTTCTTCCATTGTTGGAATTGCAAATATACCAAGACGAGTGTCACTCGGATCGATCTGATCTGCAATCTGTTTTGAAATCAGAACAGGATTTGTTCTTGATGCAGAACCCGCGCAGCTTGAGCTCATGTAATTATAGAAGCTATAGTAGTAGATAGGGTTGGTTTCATCCTCGAAGGCTTCCCAGATCCACTCCTTGTTAGCAGTGTTGAAGCCTGCAAAATATTCTTCTGTACCCATAATTGAATATCCTTTGCGAGCTTCCTGAGAATGAGTGATTGTTGTTGACCAGTCATTACGAACAAGAGCAGCGCGAGAATAGATAGCATGTGCTACATCTGCATTAGCAATCCAACGCATGTCTACATCTTTGCTACGATCTTTACCACAGGTTGAGAAAAGAGACAGAGCTTCATTAAGATCCTTATAAACCTGATCGAGCACCTGAGCAAGCGAAGAACACTGCATAGGATCTTTAGAAGTGTCAAGACGGAGTACGACACCACGGCTCTGACCGTTCTTGTCTGTCCAACGACGGCTAAAGGTTTGGGAAAGCATCAGATAAGAATATGCACGGTAAGTCAGTGCCTGAGCCCTGATATAGTCCCATTCTTTCTGAAGAGCTGATGAAGACACTTCAGTGGGAACATTTTCAAGAATCTGGTTGCAGTTTCCGATTACACGGTAATAGTAATACCAGGTTACACCAACATTATTATTGTTACTCGACTGATTGTAGTTACCCTTGATCATATTTTGCCATCCTGAATAGGAAAGCTTCTGTACTCCATCGCCCGGGAATTCACCCTGATAAGCGTATACAGTACCCTCTCCATTATAACCCTGAGTGCTGAGATACTGTTTTGCCATCAGTCGGCCCAGACCATTGACCGCATATTGTGCGGCCTCCGGATTTTCAAACAGCTGCGTCTTTGCAGTTGATGCCTGCGGGGATGTTACGAGATAGTCTTCGCCACAGGAAGCAAACGAGAAGACCAGAGCAGCGCAAATTGTATATTTAAATATTTTATTCATACCAGTTTCTCTTTATTAGATGTTGACGTTGAGTCCGAATGTGTAGACACGTGCCGGAACAAGATAGTTGCTCTGACCACCGCTGATACTCATCATCGGGTTCATACCCTTACGTGAGCCCCAGATATGAAGGTTCTCTGCTGAGAAACTCAATTGAATTCTCGAGATACCCCAGTTACGTGTGATTTTAGTTGGAACCGTATAGGTGAGATTGACATTTTTGAAGCACAGATAATCCCTACTTGTGAGCCAACGGTCACTTCCGGAGTTATTGTTTGTGTTATTAAGATAATTAACCTCAGGATTGATGTTCGGGTTGATACGGTCAGCTGATGTTTCAGTCATACCTGCAGGAGCACCGTTCCATGAATTGAGAATATCAACATGGTAGTTTGCAGTCTCATTACCCACGCTCATGAGTGATGAATAGTTGCTGTCGTAGATCTTACCGCCTGTTGAATATGTGAACATTGCTGTGAGCTGGAAGTCTTTGTAAGAAAGATTACCTTGGAATGATCCATATACTGTCGGGAGTGCTGATCCGCACCATTTCTTTGCAGCGTATGTTGTGCTGTTTACATAATATTTACCATCGATTTCTTTATACTGAGCTTTAGGAAGTTCTGAAGATATACGTACTCTTTCACCGTTTACGAGTACCGGGTTTCCATCATCATCACATTCAAAGCTACCACCATAGATTGTGCCGTCAGGTAATGTAATATGATAGTCAACAAGGTTGGCATCGTAAAGTGACTGACCGTCCATCATGTCGACACCTGCCCAATGATAAGTATACCATTCATACCTGCCTTTACCCTCTGTAATAAACTGAGAACCGCTGACGATACCTCTCGGTGGCTGCATTGACGGAATAGCTGCAATCTTGGTAACTTTTCTATTTTGTGCCGGAAGAGATACAATCTCATTCTTGATATAAGTCATGTTTGCACCAATATTGAATTTCCAGTTTTTCGTCTTGACGATATCTACGTCAGTACTGATCTCAATACCACGGTTAGAGATTGTACCCAAGTTCTCGGTAGTAGTAGAAATAGCGCTTGATGTACTGGTCGGACCTGCAGAAACAGGTGCATAAACGTTGAAGATTAGATCTTTGTTTCTCTTATCGAAATATTCAAGAGTAAGATTCCATCTGTTGAACATACGACCTTCGAGTGCCACACCCCAAGATTCAGAGGTTTCCCATTTCAGATCTTCAGCAGCATTCTGCGAAAGATAATATGCAGGAAGTTGTGCATGAGTGTCTGCTGAGAACAATGCGTAGTATGCATAGTAGCCGGATCCGGCATCATTACCTACCTGACCCCAGTCGGCACGGAGTTTACCGTTGTTAAGCCATGTAGCACTCTCCATGAAAGGTTCGTTAGAGAAAATCCAGTTTGCACCAACGCTACCGAATGTACCCCAACGAGATTTCTTTGCAAAACGTGAAGTACCGTCACGGCGTACAGATGCCTCCAAGTTGTAGGTATCATTATAATTCCACATTACGCGTCCGAGATATGACTCTGTGCGGTATACGTCACGGTAACCATCAATAGAGTTCATAACAGAGAAATTGGAAAGCGCAAGAAGATTTGCAAACGCCTCATTATCTTTTACCACGTATGTGTAGTCATACTGGTATGTATAGTTCTCATGACCGAGAAGAACCTGGATATTGTGGCCGCCATAAGTCTTATTCCAATTGATCTGTTCCATGAACAGCCAGTTCTTATAATTGTAGGATGTCTTTGACAATGAACCGCCGCGTGCTTTTGAGTCACCGATCAGTTTGGATCCATATTTAACATACTCTGAATTTCTGGTATTGAGATTACCTTTAACTGTTGCGGTAAATCCGTAAGGAAGTATAAAATCAACATAACCGATAGAATTCATAGTGTTACGGATAGTGTTACCGCGGTTTACCATACTTTCAAGGATGATGTTACGGTCAGAATTCTGTTTACGGATTATTACATCATAATCAGCACCATTCTGTGTATACACAGTATAGTATCCATTGTCATAAACTCTCTCACCGGAAGAATCAACTACCCACTGACCAGCCTGGACATTATAAGGATTACCCTCTGCATCATAATATGTAGTAGTCTCGTTATAGTGCTGATGAACAGGATAGATAGGTGCCATGTAACGGCAGAAATAGAATGGGTTGTTGAATGCTGAAGAACCGTCACCCACACCGTTTGAAGTATTCTGATATTTCTGATGTGATACAGAGACATTCAACCCTGAACGGAGCCATTTTACAGGATTCAAATTGATTGAACCACGACCAGTAAGACGGTCAAAGTTACTGTCTTTCATATATCCCTGCTCACCAAGGTAGCTGACTGAGAAATAGTAATCACTTCTGTTTGAAGAGCCGGCGCCGTTGAGCACATATTCCTGACGATAACCGTTACGAGTAGCCTGATCAAACCAATTCAAGTCGCCTGCAACTTCGGGAAGAATAGCCGAACCGGGGGTGAGATATCCATTCAGATCATAAAGTTTGGAAGGATCGCGCTCTGTGAAATAATTGGAATATAGACGATCGGGGAATATATTAGCTGTCACATAATCGTGAATTTTAGAAAGATCGCTTCTATCAACAGCTCCTGCCTGATTCTGAAGATAGGCGTTTGCTGTATTCATATATTCCACATGCATGTACTGATCAACATTTGTACGGTCGTACTCAGGCAATGCCCTCTCATACCAACCTTGTGACATGCGGAAATTGAGAGTAAGTCTTTCGCCCTTAGGACGCTTGGTGGTGATAAGGATTACACCGTTTGATGCACGGTTACCATAAAGTGCTGCAGAAGCAGCATCTTTAAGAACTGACATTGATTCTATGTCCTGTGGGTTAAGGTCAGAAATATTTCCTCCGAAGGGAACTCCATCCACAACATAAAGAGGAGATGTAGAACCGTTTACAGTACCGATACCACGGATAAGGATTGTTGGAGATTCACCCGGAGAACCATAATTTCCTGTTACAGTAATACCCGGAGTAGAACCTTCAAGGGCTGCAGTGGCAGAAGATACCGGACGTTTAGCGATTTCTTCAGCATTTACAGTTGAAATTGCACCTGTGATAGATGATTTCTTCTGAGTACCGTAGGCTACTACCACAACGTCATCGAGATTCTCAGCTGATGATGTTAGTTCAATCACGATACCGTCTTTCAAATTTACGGTAACAGGAGAATAGCCCACGTAAGAAACTTTCACCTGCTTAACAGAATTCGGCACTGTCAGAGAAAACCTACCGTCAATGTCGGTGGCTACTCCCTGTCCGCCACCTATGGGAGTGACGGTTGCGCCGATCAGAGGCTCATTGTTGGCTGCATCAACTACGGTGCCTTTATAGGTACGTTGTGCCATTGCACTGAACGTACATGCCAACACTGCCATAAGAATGAAAAATAATTTTCTCATCGGATCAATGTTATTTA
>CAZXHO010000193.1:0-4932 GCA_964640365.1 uncultured Sangeribacter sp.
TCATCTCTTACCGGCTCAACTCCAAGCATTCGAAGTGCCTGAGCTATCGTAGCTCCTTGTGATGAGATGAATTCTCCAGCCCAGAAAGTATAACTTACCTTCTGAGGGTATTCGCCGTGCTTAGAATAATAGTCTTTCAACGATTGCTCTGCAAGTGCTACTCCATCATTCCACGCTTTGGGTCCCGGAGTGGCTTCAGCATTAATGCTATACATATTGCGACCCATCGGCAACACATTAGGATTCAGCACAGGGTCACCTCCGGGAGCAGGTCTTACGGGCACTCCGTTAAGAACGTCGGACATAGCATCAAGCTCAGCGCCGGCAGACTGTCTTAATAATTCGCGGTATTCAAGAGCTTCTGCCAGCTCATCGTCTGAATGGCTACCTCCGGATAAAGCCTTGATCACATCTTTCTTTGCCTGCGGAAGATAGTGATGAGAGATAAAGGAAAAGTCTCGAAGATTCTCTTTAGTGATTTTTCCTTTTTCATAGTCTGATTTAGCTCTGCCGTATGCCAAAGGATCAGCCGCTATTGCCATTACAGTAGTTTTCATATCGGTATCAGAATAGGGGAGTCCCATGACATAATATGATCCGGTGATTTTTTCATTGGCAAGCTCCTCTACGAACCCATCTACTTTCTCCAATTCTTCAACTGTATACTTACCTCTTTTTACCGAGTCTAAGTCTAAATCTTTATGAAATCCGAAGCATATAATCTTATTTTTAAGCGCAGGTGTATTCTTTTCAGGATGTGCAATAACTTCGTGGAGATCCTCCAACAGAGCAGAATATTTCTGTCGCATTCCGCTTTCTATGTATGGAGGAGTCAGATAAGTGACTAAAACTGCGTGGCTGCGTCTTTTAGCAATCATTGCTTCGCCTACATTTCCGGTTGTATAGAAATAGAAATGAGGTCGGTTGCCAATCAAGACTTCTGCCCAGTCGGCTTGTGAAAGTCCGGCATTCTTACCGGGAGTGAACTCAAGATTGCCATGTGTGCCGAAATGAATCATCGCATCAGCATCAAATTCTTTCTGCATATATAGGTAAGGTGCAAGATAGGAGTGAGGTGGAGCAACTTCGGCACCATGAACAAGTTTGAAGTCATCGGAGCCTAACGCAGGACGCGGTTGTGGGAAAACCAATATATTGCCATATCTTATAGCAGCTATTGCCAGGCTGTCACCACGGGCGAGAAGATTACCGGGAGCTTTACCATATCGTTGTTCCACCTCAGCATATTTTTCGGGAAGCAAAGTGGCTCTTGCCCAGTCTTCATATTCAGACGTATTGATCCATATCGGGTTGCTGTTATCCATAAAGTGTTCTTGTGCAGAAGGGGCATATGCACCCATCACACTTCCTTGATCCATAATTTGCCTACCGAATGCTTCTAATGTTGGCGGAAGCCCTGTCACATCGTACCCTTCGGAATGAAGACGCTTTAGGAAGTTGTAAAGAGAGGGCACAACCTCCATGCCTGAAGCAATTAAGGCATCCTTTCCAGGAGATTTAAAATAGCCAATAGCCAATTTCTTATCGGAATTTTGCTTCTCTTTCAAGTCCATAAAACGTTTAAACTGACAAATAAAAGCATTGATTCTCTCTGGTTCAGGAGTATACAACAAGTAACCCTCCTGACTTTGGTTCTGTGTTGATATGCAAAGCGGGGCCATAGCACCATCAATCTCTGGAACCACTATTCTTGCATTGAGTGTGCCTCCACCCATAGGTTTATTAATATCAAGCCAATCTTCCCGACTCTGTATTAAAGGGAATGGCATAAACAGAGGAATCTTGTTATCGTATGCCCAATTAATAAGTGAGTCATTCCCTAACCTCCCCATCGGGAGATATACTATAGCATCCGGTTTAACAGACTTGATCATCTTGGCTCTTTGGCGTCCCGTGGCCGTCAAGGGAAAGACATTATATCCCTCCATGGTAAGTCTCACAACAAGGGTGTCTATATGTGCGCGGTTATTTTCGACAGGGAAGGTGACACCTGACACAAATGCAATCCTTTTTCCATCCTTATTATATAATCCTCTATTTTCCAGATACTCGGTCAATTCTTTCGGATTCTTGAAATATTGACCGGCTTCGATATGATAAAACATATCTGAAGGCAACTCTTTGGGAAAATCGTAATTCTTATCTCCGATGCGGTTAGGAGTCGCTATGCTTCTCATATAGATAAGCATGTTACGGTAATTATCTCGGCAGGGGTTTGAGAAATATTTTTGTAGTGTTGCCGTCTGAATTGTATCAAGGTTATGATTGACCACAAAGCTGAAGTTTCTCAAAGTGTTGGTGAATACCGGAACTCCTTTCTTGGCTGCCTTTTCAAGTGAATTAAGTTGTAAAGAATCAAGATACAGTCCACGCCCGTACATTAACACAGCGTCATAATCTTCAAAATCGGTTGCGTCCTCCATTGAGGAGCATACAACCCGGATATGATGACTGTCATTATTGAGTACAATCTCCGCTGCCTGAGCGGGCAATGGATTTACCACCAGTATTTTTGTTGGCTTAAACCATATGTCATATGCTAGATTTATGCAGAAACCTATTGTCACTAAGGCGATTATGACTGGTAAAAGCTTCTTGACCCTTGCCATTTTTACAGATTTTCCTTTATATATGCCGATTTTTGATGTGCCGCATCCAAGTTGGGAGCTGCAAAAGCATCTTTAATATGTTGGATAAAAATATCTTGTATTTCGGGAATCTGACCTAAGCCTTCTAAGATTGTTGTAACGGAAAATCCGTTATTGCTTAATTCCTCACGTATGTCTCCATCAATATCATTGCGAGCATGGTCTCCTGCAACAAACATGAATGGAACGAGAGTCACATTTTTATTCTTTGCTGCCTTTAGACGCTCTATAGTGGTCTCAAGAGTCGGATAGCCTTCGACTGTTGCGACATGAAATGACGGAGTACCGTAGGCAGTAAACATATAATCCATTTGAGAGTAAATGGCAGTGGCTGGAGTAGATGTGCCATGGCCTATAAGAACTACGGCGCCGTTTTTTGTTGTCGCGTCTTTATATAGCGATGAGAAGACTCCAACAACTTTTTCACAATCTTCTACAGAATAAAGTAATGGGCGACCCACTCTTATTTCCTCAAAGAATGGTGACATCCTTGCAGCGTCATTACGTAGTACTTCAGCCTCGATGCCATCAATTATATTTGTCCCTTGTACAATGACATGAGTATATCCATCTGCGGCTAAACGCAGAAGCGCCTCCTGTGGTGTAAACTTTGAGACACCTCTTTTCTTCAGACGATTAATTATAATCCGTGAGGTGTAGGCTTCCACAACCTTTACATTTGCAAAAATATTCTTAACCTTTTCATTTATAGCATCAATTGTGTGTACACGTGTGTCATCGAAAGTAGTTCCGAAATGCACCATTAGAATGGCAGTCCTATCTTTCGGAAATTCATTACTTATCTGTGCTTTCACACAATCAATCCAACACAGAAATAAAAATATAAAGAGAACTTTTTTCATATTGATAATAAGATTAATATCTCCCGGAACCTCCCCGGCCCCGGGAGACAAGGCAAACACATAATGAAAAATTAAAGATTATTTTATGTTCTCAACTACTCTGATTTGCTCAAAGTAATAACCTGAAGCCATTGTAGCTCCAAGAGAAGTCTGGGCTGTCTTAACATCATAGATGTAGATTTGAGGCTTTTCTCCCTGGGCATCTATACCAATATATGCCTTATGATTCACATAAGCCATGCGCGATGAAAAGCGGCCGCTGCTATATGCGAGTTGTTGATCATTATATTTAACCGGACTGCTTATCTTTGAAACAACGTCAATCACAGTATAATAATGACTGAAATCATCAATGCCTGTTCCAATACGATCCTCTCGAGCGTATGCCATAACTTTGTTATCTCCAATATACATTACGGAAATAAGTTTTCCGGTAGAGGTGAATCCATTATAGCTTTGATCGAATGTTGTGGAATTTGCGGGAATTTTAAGCAATAGACTATGTTCACCATCATCTGCATCAGTCTTGCAGGCAATATAAAGGTTATTATTTCCATCAATAAATGTTGTAGTCTGTAACAGCTCGCCATAAGCCGTGCCAACCATTTCACAATCAGTGAAACAAGTAGTTTCGCTTTCTACTGCCATTGTTGCAGGGTTTATCACGGCTGTCAGCATAGGACTTACACGTTTACCTCTGCTTCCTCCTGTTTTAGCATAATAGAAATAAAATAGCTTATTGTCAGAAGCACGATATGTTAGTATTCCTGAAGTAGTGTATATTTCTCCTCCTTCAGGCATTTTTACATCAAGTGAACCTTCTGAGATGATACTCATATCTTCGGCATTTAATTTAGTCCAAATGATTTTTGTCGCATCTCCATTAGCTGCCATAATAACGAGCGTATTGTCGTTTATCCAAGCATGTGTATACTTACGAGTTGAAAATGTATTAGTCTGGAAACGACGTTCCTTTACCACCTCAATTTTATTGTCTTTAATGGTATACTTTGCGAAGCGGTCGCCCGACACCGGCACCTGATAATAATAGGCGCCTTTGAGAATAGTCTCAAGAGAAAGAAGAGCGTTCACCTCTGTACCGGTACCTTGGAAAGTTATTTCCGGCTGATCAGCATCAAGTGAGTTAACACTGCGAACAAGTGTCTGTACGTCTCGTCCCATTCCTCCGTGACGGTCAAGAGCTACCCAGAGATCAAAATGATAGTCTTGGATTATTGAAGGATCATCCGGAATGGGATCGGGTTCATCATGGTTCGAGCAACTTACCATTGTAAAAGCAAGGAAGGCCGCAAAGAATGAAGAGAAAAGAAATTTTAATTTCCTCATAGTCAGTAAAATTAATAGTTATTTAATAAAAATTCTAAATTTGGCTGCAAAGC
>CAZXHO010000194.1:0-4930 GCA_964640365.1 uncultured Sangeribacter sp.
TGACTAATTTTTCCTTTCGAATCGCAAAGGCACTTTTCAAAATCCTCTAATTTGTCGACCGAAAGAGATTCTATTCGCCCATAGAAGGGGATAGATGATTTCTTATGTTGCATATACTGACCGAAGAAAGTCCCGATGAGGATAATTGCTCTTATGAAGAAGAAAATCAACAACACGATGACGGGTACGAGAAGCCCGGTAGAAATCCAATAAAGGATATTTGAAATGACATTCATTTTATCTTTGATATTTTTTTATTGTTATTATAATTGAAAACTAATTTTCCCGCAATCAATCCGACGGCAAGCAAAAGGATTATACCTACAAGAGGCATCCATTCTATCACACCGTCATAGACAACCGCTGTCCTTCCGTTCACCGTCACCACAACTCCGAGTAGCCCTATGATAGCGTTGATCATGAAGATAAGTTCCAGTCTCAAATCATTTTCAGGAATAATCCATTTGATTAAGAATGGCAAAGAGCCTATGAATAGGAAAACTATTGCTGCTAAAGACCATGCTATAGTGCTGAAATCCAAACCCGGAAATGAAAAAATCACCTCTACAAGCAAAGCGAAAAGAGTCGGGAAAATCAGAATTCCGGGTATCCATAAGGTTACCTGACGAATTACTTGATCGCTTTTCGAGAGCTTTTCGCCGGCAAGCCTCTTGGCGTTTATTATACAAAAAGCTATCTGCATTGCTACGTCTATGGTCAACAGCACCGCTACATCGAGCATCAGATCCGGATTTTGAAGCCAATCGGCAATCTGAGTCTTTGATTGTGTAGCTGCGTTTTCCCAATTCAGACCGATAAAAAGAGCCGACAAGAGGCAAATAATCAGTTTTCCGTATAAGGGCAGATAGGTGAGTTTCAGCAATAAGCTGAGACTCACCAAAATCATGATTATAATTACTAAAATCTCCATTATTCTTCAGACTGTTTCTTTCTTTTTCTGATGAAGAATACCATGAGTATAAGAACTGCAATGACAACGATCCCCACGATGACACCATTGATATGGCTGGTGATCTTCTCCATATTGTTCAGTTCTTCTTTCTGAAGCACAGTTCCATCATTGTCGCTCCCTACATTTTCGGCGCGTATAGTGCCGATAGATTTATTATACTGCGAAGCCGTTTCTTTAGAGACATTGGTGGATATGAAGTCACGGAGTTTGGCATTGTCGCATACAAATCCCGAACAACTGGGCTGATATTCGTTGACCACTTCGGTGTGAAGATCTGCCAGAGTCTGTATCTGCTCCTGAGTCGCATTCCACATTCCTTTACGGGCAGTCTCAAGCATAACAGCTGTAATTTCTTCTATTGCCGCAGGATTCTTGGATGTGAAATATTCTTTCGTGCCAAGATTATATTTGTCTTTGACGTAGGTGTCGTAAATATCATTCCAAAGCTCATTGTCAATGACATCTGGTTTCATGACATTCCATCCGTAAGTGTTGCGAACTATATCTGCAAAACCGGAAGCATCCCCGGCGCCCCCTTTCATCTTATTCTTAATATAGTTGGGATTAAGAATGGTCGTGCGGCTCTCAACACCTATAGCTTCCTTCACTTCCTGCATACGAGCATTGTTTCGGTTACGGTAGTCGCTGAGGTAAGCATCCGGATCCTTACCGGTTACATTTTTTACAGCGAGGTTCATGCCTCCCATAAATTCGTATACGTGATCAAGGCTCAGCGCACCCCAAGTATTGCTTTGGCGGGGCTGTACTACTACGTCTGTGCGTGTGAGGGCTGCCTCAAATGCAAAATCCTGCATCTTTTCCCAATCCTCTTCGCTCCCATATATGGCTCCCATATTATTGAGATATGCCTCTGCAATTTCTGAAGAGTTTTCCCAACGGTCGCCGGCTTCCACCATGCTTTGAATTCCGCTGCCATAGTTACCATTCACACCACCGAAGACGCGCTCCACTGAGAGATCACGAGCCTCTTTCGGAGAAATACCCTTGTCTACAAGATGTTTTTCGGATTCCACGACTCCCTCGGCAACATAATTTGGATATTCCTTGTCGTCAGCAGCTGCAGCCATCTTTACAGCCCGGCTTATCAAAAACAATCTGGAGGCGGCAAGATCTCTGAGCTGCCCCGAGGTCTGTACAACCACATCTATTCTTGGTCTGCCAAGTTCTTTCGACGGAATAAGTTTCAAATCAGTGACACGTCCAAATGGATCTCTTACCGGTTCCACACCCAACATGTAGAGAACTTGCGCTATGGTGGCTCCTTCAGTTTCGATAAATTCACTGCTCCAAAGAGTGTAGCTCACTTTGCGTGGTATGGAATCTTTGTGAGCTTTTTTATACATGTTAATTGTATTTTCGGCAAGTGTCTTTCCCTTTTCCCAAGCAACTGCTGAAGGGGTTTCTTCAGCATTTACAGCAAACATATTACGACCGGTAGGAAGAATATTGGGATTGAGCACAGGATCTCCACCCGAAGTAGGTGTTATATAGCCGCCGTTGAGTGCATTTACAATTGAACTTAGTTCTGCCTCAGGACTATTTTTCAAAGCTTCACCATACCTGTTAATATTTTTCAATGTGCGTTCAACTTCGGTAATAGCCGTTGCAAATTCAAGTTGCGAGGGAGAAAATTCTTGCTTCTTCATCATGCCACCACCATGTGGATTCTTGTTACCTTTATCGGTAGCATGCGTGCCCCCTTTGTTTTTCATGGCTTCCTCCATCTTCTTTAGAGCAGCTTCGTCAGCTCCCATCTTGCGAGCCATCTCCAATGCCTTTTTAGGAGACATTCCACTCTTTGACATGAGGGTTTTCATAGCCGACTTATTTGGACGGTCGGATATCTTTGCGGTTGCTTCTTTAGAGGCGGGGGCTGCCATCGACCCCATGACCATCATTCTTGATAACAGATCTTTTGAATCTGTTAAAGCTGACATTATATTTCTTGCACTGTCAAGTTCCGATTGAGTTATCGAGGCGATTTGGCAAATGTAGGCATCATCTATAACCTTTCCATTTCCCAATACTGAATTTACTATAGACTTTGATTTGTTGCCATAAGATTGAGAGAATTTACCTCTTTGGCGGTCATAGTCTATAGAAGTGCGTCCTTTTATCTTATCCAGATCATATAAACTGTATGCCACGGGATCAACTGCCATAGCAAAGATAGTCGAATTGATATCCTTTTGGTCGTAAGGTGTTCCCATAACGTATAGTGCACCTGTTATTTTTTCATTGGCGAGTTCCTCGGCGAAACTTTCAATTTTGGCGATTTCATCGGCACTATAGGGTTTTGATAATACGCTGTCAAGGCGTAATTCACGATGCAACCCGAGGCCGACGGCATATTTCTTGACAAGGAGAGATGCATTTTCTACTACTTTGTCATTAACATTATCCTCATTCGCACTTTTGTTATATGCCATGATGGCATCATTAAGGTTCTTATATATTCCTCTTACCTCACTTTCCATAAATGGAGGTGTAAGATAGTTAATGATGCCGGCATAGGAGCGCCTTTTAGCTATCATGGCTTCTCCGACATTACTTGTGGAATAGATATAGAAGTGAGGCATTGTTCCTACAAGGCGGTCTGACCAGTCTTCACTGCCCAGAGCTACTTGTTTTCGAGGAGTAAACTCAAGGCTTCCGTGTGCTCCGAAATGTATCAGCGCATCTGCGCCAAATCCATGTTTAGCCCATAGATAGGATCCAACATAGTTGTGGGGAGGCGCAGCATCCGTGCCATGCACAATTTTAAAGTCATCATCACCGAGACCGGCTGCTGTCTGAGGAATCAAAACCACATTTCCAAACTTCAGACAGGCAATAGCCATTTCTCCATCTTTAGTTTTCAATCCGTGTCCGGGGAACGCACCGTCTAAAAGATCGATCTCATTCCTCATTTCTTTAGAAATTGATGAACTGCACCATTTATCGTAATCCTCCTTACTGATTTTTTCAGTTTTGTGTTCAGCAACGAAATTTTCTTTTGCACCATGGGCATATTCATTGAAAATCTTTCCTTCCTCATTGATGAGTTTTTCTAATTCAGTGGCATTCTGTGGAAGATTGCCAACATTGTAGCCTTCAGCTTTAAGGCGCGTGAGAAGGTTATAAAGCGAGGGAGCCACTTCCATGCCTTCGGCAACCAACGCATTCTGGCCGGGACCTTTAAAATAGAAAATCGCTACTTTTTTATCTTTGTTGGCTTTTGTGCGAAGTATCATGTAATTGCTCACGGTCTCCACGAATTCATCAAGCCTGTCGGGAATAGCTTCTACATATGGAAGACCGTCTTTCCCCTCATAGTGAGCAAAAAGCACGAATGGCCTTACTGCGCCGTCTATCTCCGGAGTAACCACACTTTGTGAAAGAAATCCTCCGTTCATTCCCATCTTGTCTTCCATCCATTCATTATAATCCCGGTTGACATTGAGAGGAGAGAAGAGGGGTATATTGTTAGTTTCAAGATATTTAACCACCATATCTCCCATTCTGCCATGTGCCATATTTATCATTCCCGCCACTGGAATTGAATCTGCATGTCCGTTAGCGATGAACTGTTGAATGGAATTGACAGGATATACCATGTGTCCGCTTCGTTCCAATGCCGACACCAGACTATCAGCAACACCCATCTGTCCGGTTAAAATAATTCTTTTCGCTCCCTCTTTAAACTTGTTTTTCTTTTTAAGAAAATCCTCGAACTCGGCTACTGAATCGAAATTGTTATCTTCCTCGCCGGGATAGTATAATAATGAGGTGATATATCCGGCAGGATCACCCGGGGTCTCAGCAAAGATCTTTTTCCCGTCGATAAATTTTCTTACATATTTTAGAAGGTTCTTATAGTTGGTTTTCCCTCCCACGAGATACTGCTTAAGGAATGTCTGATCAACCGAGTCAACCGACACTATAAGGTTTTGAGGG
>CAZXHO010000195.1:0-4924 GCA_964640365.1 uncultured Sangeribacter sp.
GCATATGTATCCCCAATACCCTCTACTGCATCACTCGAGAGTAGTTCCATTACACCCTTTTCAGTTACCGGCAATACAAGGGTCTCTTCTTTATTATTATTCGTTGAAGTGTTTTTCATATTTATAAAACAGATAGCAATCATGCAGTGTTTACCCGGCTAACGTCATATTTCAATAAATACTTTCAACCCATATACCCTTTGCAGCTAATCTATCATTTCAATAAAAGTAAGGACTGAATTAAAATCTAAGCAGCATTTTCTCAAATAACTCAAAAAGGATATACTAACTTCGAACCCCTTACATGACAGATGCGTTGATAAAGCAAACTAACACCTCTGATCTATGTTGCACGATATTATATTTCTTCTACTTGGACTTATACTTCTGGTGATTGGAGCCAACTACGTAACAGACGGCAGTGTTGCTGTGGCTCAAAGGTTCAATGTTTCAAATCTTATCATCGGACTGACTGTTGTCGCATTGGGTAGCACTTTGCCCGATATAGTAGTATGCGTGGAATCCGCTTTACAACATAAGCCTGCCATTGCCGTGGGAGAAGTTATAGGGTCCAACATCTTCGATATGCTTCTTGTAGTTGGTATAATGGCAATAGTCAGACCGTTTAAAGTGGATAATATTATGCGTACTCAGGATCTGCCCATTCTCTTTATCGCCTCCTCAGCTTTGTGGATAGCGGGAGATACGATACTCTTCGACGGGCACCACAATAATACCATCGACAGATCGTCAGGAGTCCTCCTTATCATTATTTTTATTTTCTACATGTGGTTCATGATACTTTCCTCTAAACAAGAGAAAAGTCAGTCAAGTTCCACATCACCACATACTCCCCCATCTTCCGCAGCCCCTACATCTACTCAGTCTAAACCCATTGGAGTGGTGTCAGCCCACACTGCAAAAGCTGAGCTAAGCACAATAAAATCGGATATTTCTGACTTAAGAAGAAAACAATGGTTCTCATGGATACTAATAGTTGTGGGACTGGGTGCCTTGGTTGTCGGAGGCAATTGGGTTGTGGACGGTGCCAGTGGTCTTGCACTAAAGATAGGCATGAGCCAAGCTATGGTTGCGATTACAGTGGTCGCTATTGGTAATGCCTTACCAGACCTTGTGACCTCAGTTACAGCCACACTAAAAGGGGCAAGTGGATTGGCATTCGGCAATATCGTTGGGTCTTGTATTATCAATGCACTACTTACCATAGGATTGAGTTCACTGGTTACACCACTGACAGCCGATGCCATAGGGTTTGTTGATTTCTCAGTGCTTGCAGGGGCTGCAGCTATTATTTGGCTTATTCCATTGATTACTAAAAAACACGATCTAACCAGAATACCCGGAATTTTACTCTCACTCTTATACATAGCATACTTCATTTTCACTATCATAAGAGGTTAAATATCATCATAACGTAGGGGGATTTTAAGATGAATCCATAGTATTACTTTCAACTTTCCATATAAAACCTTTTATTAACGTAAATTGTTGAAAATCTATATATAACTTAATTATACTGCTATGAAAAAACATCTACTCTTAATTATAGCAATTCTATTTTGCTCAATGTCAAGTTTTGCATTCGATAAATATTCAGTCGACCGTGAAGATCTTCCAAAAGCAGCCCAGGAATTTCTCACCAAGCACTTTCCCAAACATAAAATCGGAATGATTAAAACTGACAAACACCTGCTTAAAAGGACTGATTATGATGTGAAATTGGTAAACGGGTGGAAAATCGAATTCAACAACTCCGGGAAGTGGACTTCCGTAGACTGTAAGAATTCTGCCGTACCCTCTTCCATCATCCCTAATAGTATAAGCAAATATGTAAGTAAAAATTTTCCGGATGTTAAGATTGTGAAAATTGAAAAGACGACTACAAAATATGAAGTTTCTCTATCAGATGATGTCGAACTTACATTCAATCTCCTTGGTCAATTTAAAAGTATGAAGATTGACGACTGATTTATTGCCTCAACCGACCTACCGTACTGCAATTGAATCTAATGCAAAAGCTGTCTTAAAATCCGTAAGTTATTGATTGGCAAAATTTATCCCCGACATCAATTAAAGAGTATGGTTTCTTACTCCGGATTATGTCGGGAATTAACTATCTTTGCACTGCATTAGGCAGAGAATTCCCTGCCTTTTCTATATTTTCTTACGGATATGGCAGACAGAAATATAAAAGGACACCTTGCCATGCTTGGTGCTAATGTGATGTGGGGACTTATGTCTCCCATTGCTAAGATGGTGTTCGCGACAGGAATCATACTTCCTGTTGTCATGATAGATTTCAGGGTAGCAGGCGCGGCCCTGTTATTTTGGATCACATCGCTTTTTGTACCACACGAGCATGTTCCTTTGCGGGATGTGTGCCTGCTTTTTGGAGCCGGCATGCTTGGTGTACTTTTAAATCAGGGTTGTTTCATCATTGGAGTTAGCCTTACAACACCGGGAGAAGCGTCGCTTGTAACTACTACCATGCCCATGTGGGTCATGCTTCTGGCATGGCTCATACTCCGGGAACCCATCACACTTAAAAAAGCAGGTGGCATCGTTTTAGGAGCAGCAGGTGCAATAATCCTCATTATGGGCGGCGGAATTTCTGTAAACGGGTCAAATCCCGCACTGGGCGATCTGATTGTATTATGTGCCCAGTTAAGCTACGCTCTTTATCTTACTCTTTATCGTAACTTCATAAGGAAATATAGTCTTGTCACCCTAATGAAATGGATGTTCCTCTCAGCTACGATAGTAGCTCTGCCCGGCACTATCCGATGGCTGACAACAACAGATTGGGAATCCGTGGGCACTATGGAATGGATAGGGATCTGTTATGTGGTGGTATGCGCCACGTTTCTTGCCTATATATGCATAATGATCGGTCAGAAAACACTACGTCCTACTGTTGTGGGAATGTACAACTATGTCCAGCCAATTGTGGCAACGATCACAGGAATTACACTCGGTCTTGACGTTTTTACACCCATAAAGGCATTGGCAATCCTTCTCATATTCTCCGGAGTATGGCTTGTGACAGTAAGCCGTGCCAGAGCATCTGATAATGCAATTACAGAAAAATAAAAAGACGGCAGCAGTAAGCATCAATAATTGATTATGAAGGAGCGTATTAAAACCATATTGAGAAAGATGGGTGAAAGAACCTTTGAGCGGGAAGAGATTCTTGCCCTAAGTCTATTAAGTGCCCTCTCCGGTGAAAGCATATTTCTTCTCGGACTACCCGGTGTTGGGAAATCAATGGTTGCACGCCGACTCAAAATGGCTTTCCGGGAGGCAAAAAGCTTTGAATACCTCATGTCCCGGTTCTCTACTCCCGATGAGATATTCGGACCAGTCAGCATATCAAAACTGAAAGATGAAGACTCCTATGAACGAATCGTATCAGGTTATCTGCCGGACGCCGATATAGTCTTTCTTGATGAAATATGGAAAGCCGGTCCAGCCATCCAGAATGCATTGCTCACAGTGTTGAACGAAAAGACATTTCTCAATGGAAATAAAATAATACAGCTTCCGATTAAAGGAATAATTTCCGCCTCTAATGAACTTCCGGCAGAAGATGAGGGTCTCGAAGCACTGTGGGACCGCTTCCTCATCAGATATGTGGTAGAACCCTTAAAAGAGAAAAGACATTTTATCTCCCTCTTGAGCGACATCGCACAAAAGGAGGATAACAAAATATTCGGGCTTCTTCAAGAGGAATACGATAAAATAAGAGCCGGAGCTTTCCGTGTAGAGGTGCCTGAAAAAATAATAAATCTAATATTCAGGATTCGGGAACGGCTTAATACTAAAATGTCAGACAATACCGGCATCCAAACCGAACCGGACAAACGCGACCTGAAATATTATATTTCAGACCGACGTTGGAAAAAGGCTGTGGGCATTATGAAGACTTCTGCCTACCTCAACAATCGCCTCACAATTGATCTAAGCGACATACAGTTGCTAAGGCACATGCTTTGGAATGATCCTGCTCAAATTACTGAAATAAACAAAATTGTGTCTGAAGAGACTGTCAGTACGCTTTTCAGAGACATTCTTGAACAAAACAAGAGTACTAAACGTCATGCGACGAAGCATAATAGCACTACATTTTATTCTCCGGACGGAGAAAACTATATGGTGCAGTGTGACGGCTTCCGGTTAAAATTAAAGATTTCGGATTATCTTGACATGAAAGCATCGGGAGATTACTATTTTGCTTCCGAAACTCCTGATGAACAACTTATCATTAAAGAGAAAGGACAATATGCCATTCAGGTGATTAAAGAAGGTCAGGTGCTGATCAACAGCTATTCCTATCCTTTGGTCACTTCTTCCGAGCAGCTAATAAATGACCAATTTCTACGGGATATGACCGACACACTGTCAGGGCTGGCTGACTCACTCCGCAGAAATATCTCCGACAATATATTTGTCTGTCATTCCAGCGAAAATATATCCCTTTTCCAAGTAGTTGACACCTATATCCGAAGGTTAAAAAACAACTGAGCTCGTGAAAAAGACACATATAGCATATCTTAACCGAGCAGTGTCGGTAGCCACAAGCATAAAAGACTCCGACACAATAATAAAAATGCTCAGTAATCCGGAAAAATCCGGAGTGGCTGTATATGGTCTTATCCGTGACATAGTGGCAGACGCGCGATTCTACAGCATCACAGAATCGGATAATTTCTGGCGCTCATTCTCTTCAACGGCAATTAAAAATTTTATTGACACGCTTAATCCGGAGGATTGGGAAAAGCCGGAAAAACTGACAAAAAAGAAAGAAGACTTTCTCACCGAATGGCTTGCCAATAATATTTTGCCTATGAGTGATGAAGAAAAAGAAAAGAGAAAAGCTCGACTGGAATTTGTCACACTGTCTGTT
>CAZXHO010000196.1:0-4924 GCA_964640365.1 uncultured Sangeribacter sp.
GTATTCGATTTCGGCACCAGTAAACTTGTAGGCAAGAATCTCGAGCATATCAAGCTGGAGTTGGAAGACAATAGCACGAGTAGAGTTATAAATGCCATTGCATTTAATATGGCACCCTATTTTGAGCACATCCACGCCCACAAGCCAATAGATATTTGCTACACCATTGAACAGACTAAGCATTCCGGCAATCTGGATTCAGTTCAGCTGATGATCAAGGATATCCGACCCTCTGCAGAATGAGAGTCCTGTCTTTATGTATCATCCTTGCCGGGGTGTGTCCTTCTTATCATACATTCCACGCTACTATCCTCTCTTCCTAAAACAAAATTATGACAATCCATAAAATCCTGAAAAAATATTGGGGTTACGATAACTTCCGCCCTCTTCAGGAAGATATTATTAATTCCGTATTGAATGGAAACGACACTCTGGGCCTCATGCCTACCGGTGGCGGTAAGTCCATCACTTTCCAAGTACCCGGACTCTACTTCTCCTCCGGCGTAACAATCGTTGTCACTCCTTTAATCTCTCTTATGAAGGATCTGGTTGACAACCTGCGCCGACATAACATCAAGGCGGTTTATTTCCATTCCGGCATGTCTGCATCCGAAACCAGAAAAGCTTGGGAAAAGCTTGTAAACGGCAGAACAAGATTCCTATATATAGCACCCGAACGTTTGCAGAACGACAGGTTTATGCTTGAGCTGAGGCAGATTGAAGTCAGGCTCATCGTTGTAGATGAAGCTCACTGTATATCACAATGGGGTTATGATTTCCGTCCTTCCTATCTCAGAATAAAAGAGTTAAGACGGCTTAAACCGGGAATTCCGATACTTGCACTTACAGCGACTGCCACTCCTGAAGTAACCCAAGATATTACCAGACAATTGGAATTTAAGAATGGGCATGTTTTCAGGAAAAGTTTTGTACGCGCCAATATCAGCTATATTGTAAGAAACGCCGAAGCTAAAATACATGAAGTGCTTCATATTCTATCCCGAACGACTGGATCTTCAATTGTCTATGTGCGCAGTAGGCGACGGTGTCGAGAAATTGCCGAATTTCTGTCTTCAGCCGGTATCACCGCTACTTATTACCATGCCGGCATAGATTTCAAGCTCAAAGAAGAGCGTCAAAACAACTGGCAGTCGGGAAGTGTCAGAGTGATGGTGGCAACAAATGCTTTTGGAATGGGTATTGACAAACCGGATGTAAGAGTTGTGATCCATTATGACCTTCCGCCATCGCTGGAGGAATACTATCAGGAAGCTGGAAGGGCTGGACGTGACGGACTACCCTCGTACGCCGTTTTACTAGCAGCTAAAACTGACAAAGGAATTATGCACAGAAGGATTACGGAGACTTTTCCGGAAAGAAAAGTGGTTAAAAAGACCTATGAAAGAATATGCAACTTCCTTCATGTTTCAGTGGGAGAAGGCTATGAATCGGTGCATGAGTTTGACATTGAAAAATTCTGCCGCCTGTTTGAATTGCAGGAACGCCAATGCCGTGCTTCGCTACGTCTTCTGTCTCAAGCTTCTTATATGCACTTTATTGAAGATCCCGACACAAGGTCAAGATTTAAAATCCTTGTCACTCGTGAAGATCTTTATGACATAAAGGATTTATCGGAGATTGCCGAGCGCGTTCTTTCAATTACTATGAGGCTTTACACAGGGGTATTTACAGACTATGTGTATATACATGAAAGTGAAATCGCCTACCATCTTCAAATCTCAGAGACGCAAGTCTATGAGTCAATGCTGGAACTGTCGAAAAAGAAGATTACGAGCTATATTCCTCATTCCGGAATCCCTATGATCTATTTCCCTACTTCCAGGGAGGAAATATCTTCTGTTCTCATAGGCAAAGAAATCTATGAGAAAAGACGGGAAATCATGAGTACCCGTACAGAAGCGATGCTCAGTTATGTATTCTCTTCCGGGTCTTGCCGAGTAGAAAAAATGCTCGCCTATTTCGGTGAAACAGATGCCGGTAAATGTGGCAGATGCGATATATGTAGAGAGAAGAATAAAGCGGCTTCAAAATCCACTTCAATACAACAAGAAATAGCGACCCGGGTGATGTCCTTCATACAGTCGCGACCCGACGGTACAACCTTAAGCACAATTCAACAATTCTGCGGTAAGGAAACAGCCGTCACTGCATCTGTAGTTAACTTTCTGTGCAATGAAGGTTTTATCTGCAGCAAGAATAATCTTTATTTCTTACCCAACTCTTCACTATGATCGGATTAGCTGATTGTAACAATTTCTTTGTATCCTGCGAACGCTCGGTCAATCCGGAACTTGAAGGGCGTCCCGTAGTGGTAATGAGCAACAACGACGGATGTGTTGTGGCAAGAAGTAACGAAGCCAAAGCTCTCGGTATAAAAATGGGGCAGCCCGTATTTGAGATAAAATCCTTGGTTTCCTCCGGTAAGGTAATTGCTCTTTCAGGTCAACATCTGCTCTACAGAGATATCAGTCTGCGGGTACATGATATTTTCCGAGAATTCGTACCCCGTACCATCGATTATTCAATTGATGAGTCTTTTCTCGATATGTCAGGGATTCCTAATAATATGCTTATTCCCATTGGTGAGGCTATATGTAAACGTTGTTGGGAAGAACTGCATATTCCTGTCACCATAGGATTTGCTACTACTAAAACTCTTGCCAAGATAGTAACCGAAACCAGTAAGAAACAGAAAATTTCAGTTAGTGTTCTCGATTCACCGGAAGAGAGGCTAAGACTTTGCCGGATGTTACCAATAGGTGAACTATGGGGCATTGGAAGAAGACTTACCAAACGACTGTATCAGGCGGGGGTTTACACAATAGCTGATTTTGCAGCCAAAAACCGTCATTGGGTAAGATCAAACTATGGCGTGAACGGAGAACGGTCATGGCTTGAATTGCACGGGGTTGATTGTATAACGCTAAATCATGTTGAACGCCTGTTGCAGGATTCCATTAGCGAAACAAGAACATTTCCGGAAGATATTGATGATTATGATTATATCCGGGCACGCATAGTAATCTATGGCTCGGATTGTGCAAAAAAACTCAGGGATATGAGAGGAGTCTGTAAGAATGTAACTGTTTTTTTACGTTCAAACCGATTCCATCCGGAGCGTGGCTTATACAACAATGACTCTACCCTATCCTTTCAATCTTATACCGACAGTACACAAGACATTGTAAGTGCAGCTATATGTGCTCTCGACAAAATTTTTATGCCGGTTATCACTTATAAACGTGCAGGCGTCTTATTATCCGATATAATTCCTCGGGAAGCTCGTATTCAAAGCCTGTTTGAAAACGAAGAGGATGGTTGTGACGGTAATGGCCAAAGAATAGAAACCTACAATAATACTACAAAAGGAAACCCTAAATCTTTGGGAAGTAATAATAAGCTTAGCCCTCAGAGCGAAAAGAGACTTCTGCAAACAGTGGATAGGATTAATGCATTACCGGGTAAAACAACTCTTAAACTTGCCTCGCAGCTGACCATTCATACTATTGGTCACAATGACGGCTATTCATCCTCATTCCAGGCTCCATTTAATCCTCAGAAAAATAATTCTAAGCCTCACTAAATAATGGATACCGATTTGACCACCCCAAAATACTTGTCCATGACTACTCTGAAACCGACAATAGAAATACACGATCTGAAAACCGGGTATAAACATAATAATGAAGAGATAATTGTTTCTTCCAACATAAATGACAATCTCTATGGTGGAGAATTAACTTGTCTGCTCGGTCCAAACGGAGCAGGAAAATCTACTATCCTTAAAACTCTTTCAGCCTTCATTCCGCCATTAGCAGGAGAAATAAACATTAATGGCAAAGTATTACAAGATTTTACAGCTTCCGAACTTGCTAAGTGTATTGGTGTAGTACTCACGGATAAACTAAGTGTGACCAATATGAAAGTTGAAGAATTGGTGGGTACAGGGAGAAGTCCCTTCACCGGGTTCTGGGGCAAATTATCCGATAAAGACCATGAAATCATTGATGAGTCTTTATCTCTTGTGGGCATCAGTAATCTAAGAAACCGACTGGTTTCGACTCTTAGCGATGGAGAACGCCAAAAAGCCATGATAGCCAAGAGTCTTGCCCAGCAAACGCCTATAATTTTCCTTGACGAACCTACTGCATTTTTAGACTATCCGAGTAAGGCTTCTACAATGATATTGCTTAAAAGACTTGCAAGATTGAAGAATACCACCATTTTTCTTTCCACTCACGACCTTGACCTCGCTTTGCAGATAGCTGATAAAATTTGGTTGATTGATAAGAAATATGGAATTAAGACCGGTACACCGGAAGATCTTGCATTGAGTGGAGACCTAGAAAAATATTTTGAAGGAGAAGGGTTAAAGTTCGATATTAAATCAGGTATATTTAAAGTAGAGTCTCCTGAAATGAATAAAATATGTCTTGCAGGAGGTAATGAAGTCAAAAGAAATATGGTAGCTAAAGCTTTCTCTCGAAACGGATATAAAATCATTGAAGAACCGAGGTTTGAGACCATAAATATACATGAAGACGGCTATGAGTATGACGGAAAAAAGGTAAAAACAATTCAGGAATTGCTTGAAATTGTAATAGCCAAATAATGAAGATTATAAATAGTTGATTTCTTTATTTGAAGGATAATGTAATTTTTGTATATTTGTAGTCTCGGATATTCAGGAATGTGATAAGATATTATCATAAGAATTCGGAATACCCCCTGAGTATTATTGCAATTAAATTATATTTAGCCAAGAAATTTAATATGAAAATAGTTGTTCTCGACGGATACGGTATGAATCCCGGAGATCTTTCATGGGAGGGACTGGAAAAACTCGGTGACCTGACAGTATATAACCGCACTTTCCCTGAGGATGTTCTTAAACGTTCGGAAG
>CAZXHO010000197.1:0-4916 GCA_964640365.1 uncultured Sangeribacter sp.
CATTGTATCAACTGTAACAAACTTCCAATTTGTATGGGACTTTGTCCAAGAGAAAACCTAAAGAATAATTGGTACTGTAAAGAAAAGGTAATGGACACAACCTTTGAAGATTCAATTGTCGGATTTATTGAAAGGTCATGATATAGTAAGAATTAATTTACTTTGGTTCAGAACATGAATGACTTTACAAATCTTAATTTTGTAGAGTCTTATAACTAAGAAACTAGATCCTTATTTATACAGTATAAACATATATAACAAATTTTTCTGTAACTTCAAAACCATAATCATATGAAAAAATTTACGAAGCAATTAATAACCACTGTAGTGCTACTTACATTGTATCTGTCGGTTGGGTTCCCTATTTTTGCCCAGGAAAATAAGGACACTGTCACACATGAGCTCAAAGAGTTAACTGTTGTTGCGGATATGCAGAAGGTGTCTGCAAATACTGCCACATATTTTCCTGCCGCTAAGGTAAAAAAGGCTTCGTCAAATGCGCTTGACTTGTTACAACGAATGGCTATGAGCCAGATCTGGGTTGATCCACTGAATAAGACAGTCACAACTTCCGGAGGTGCCGAAGCGGTTATCTTCATAAATTATCAGAGAGCAACCCCCGAGGATATTCAGGGTCTTAGAACAGCCGATGTAAAAAAGGTTGAGGTTTTAGACTTTCCTGATGACCCTCGTTTTGAGGGAGTGGCTCATGCAATAAACATATTCATACAGGTATATCAATCCGGAGGGTACACGAAACTTAACGATTCACAGACAGTTATAAGCAAAATAGTCAATAACGGCTCAATCTTCTCAAAGTATGTTTACAAAAAGATGACATATGATGCATACATTGGTTCTGACTATACCTCAACCGGCAACTCGGGAAGTTCTTCGGAATCTCTGTTCCGCCTGAAAGACGGGGATATAGAACGAACTGAAAACCGACTCGGCGGTGATAACAAAAGTTGGGTATTCCCCATTACTTTCAGAGCTACCTATAATGCAAAGGGGATTCAGATTGCCAATACCTTAGGCTTCAAATTTAATAATGAATCGAGGGATCTTTCGGAAGGAGAACTTTCCTTCAAACCTAATGAAATGGGAACCGATTACTCCTATATAATTTCGCGCCCCCGCGTGAATAGGTCAGCGTCATGGAACGGAGCCTACTGGTTCGTTCTGCCGAAAGACTGGAGCATTTATGTCCTACCATCTTTTGGGTATACACATACAGATTCCCATTACACGTATTCAACAACTGTGCCGAATTCAGAAAAAATAATCAACAATGCTGAAGAAGACAGTTACTCCCTGAGGCTTAACGCAAACGCATACAAGACCTTTTCCAAAAAACATTCCCTAACGCTCAATGCATACGTCTACGGTCTAATCAATGACATCAACTATGCAGGCACCTCCTCAAGCCATACCGACAACTCTAATACCAACATTACAGGGAGTGGGCGCTATACCTTTAACAATAATAACAGTACCATTCTCAGTCTGTATGGGGGAGCTGAATGCACTTTAAGTAAAGTTAATGGTTCCAAGCATTCGAACGCATCTCCGTTCGTCAGCGCATCACTGACTCTGAACCCAACCTCAAAAAGCCAGTACCAACTTAGTGTTGACTATTCCTATAACAGAGTGAATTCCTATGCACGTTCGCCGGCTCTGTTACAACAGACCGAACTTATGTATAACATGGGAAATGCTAAACTTAACGGAAACGGGGTTCTGCAAGGAGATGTGTCATGGTTATGGTTTCCCTCCAACAGCTTCACTTTACAGGCATATGCCTCATATGCCGGCTACTTTGACAGGATGGTAAATACATACGACCTATTCGACGGGGGTAAAAGCGTGCTACATTCTTTTGTCAACAGTGGAGATTTCAACAGACTATCGCTGGGACTTAACCTAACACTCAGGCTTTTTTCCAATTCCTTAGTGCTACAAGGGTTTCCCTATTTTGAACGCTCAATGTCTACGGGTTATTACAGCATGTCACATAACGATGCCGGATTCAGGGTAAACGCTGAATACTATGCAGGGAACTTCAATTTTTCCGGTTATTATAACGCAAGAGTCTACGTAATGTCTGTTTATACAGGAGAGGAGATTAGGAATCCATCTTATTATTACCTGAAAGCAGGATGGCACAATCAGTCATGGAACTTGTCAATTCTGGCTAATAATTTCTTGCGTCGCAATTATAAGGGACAATGGTCTGATTTGTCTACCAAAGACTATAGATCACATTCTACCATATTTATTCCACTTTATCATGCCGGAATAACATTGGAAGCCACCTACACATTTGGTTATGGCAAAAAAGTGTCACGCGGCAATGAGGTGTCGGCTCAATGGGGTGCCGAATCAGCGATTATGCCATGAGGCGTAGAGACTTTGTGCGACAGAAAGACAGCATGCAGTGCGG
This sequence comes from uncultured Sangeribacter sp., assembly GCA_964640365.1. Classification (GTDB taxonomy): domain Bacteria; phylum Bacteroidota; class Bacteroidia; order Bacteroidales; family Muribaculaceae; genus Lepagella. The sequence goes on from CAZXHO010000197.1 coordinate 2,444, forward strand.
AGTAGCGTCACTGGCGATGGTATGCCGGATTCTTGGTCAGAAATATTCCATTGAATTTCTTACTAAATTCTGTCACACCACCACTGAAGGTGTCTCTATGATGGGACTACGTCATGCATCTACACGACTTGGTCTTGAGACTGTGGCAGCAAAAATATCCCTTCATAAATTAAATGCATGCCCACTTCCTGCAATTCTTCATTGGAATCAGAACCACTTTGTTGTCCTCCATAGAATATCTGACCATGGAAAGAGATATCATATTGCTGACCCGGGGAAGGGAATGATAACCCTAAATAGTGATGAATTTCAAACTCACTGGATCAGTACATCCTCACATGGAGATGAAAAGGGGATAGCTATGTTGTTCAGTCCAACAGAAGATTTCGGTAATGTAACTGAACAGCCCGATCCATGCAAACGGTCATTCCGATTTTTGGTAGGATATCTCAAACAATACCATAGATATTTTTTGCAGATAATAATAGGTCTTCTATTTGGATGCTTACTTCAACTCATTCTGCCACTCCTCACACAATCTGTAGTAGACATTGGTATACGATACAAAGACATTAGCTTTATTCGTCTAATTCTATTAGGGGAACTTATGATCATTGTTGGACGTACGGCTACAGACTTCATCCGCAGGTGGCTTCTGCTCCACATTTCTATGCGCATCAATATATCTTTGGTAAGCGATTTCTTCATTAAGCTACTACGGCTGCCTATGTCTTTCTTTGACACGAAGCTATCTGGTGATCTTCTCCAAAGGATGGAAGATCATAGCCGTGTGCAGACATTCCTTACCGGACAGCTATTGTCAGCGGTGTTTGCTATTCTGAGTTTCGTAGTGTTCGGTATCGTACTACTTGTATATGACTCACTTATTTTCAGTGTTTTCTTAGGTGGTACAATGATATATACAGTATGGACTGTGTCATTCTTACACCGGCGTAAAGTGATAGATTATGAAATGTTTGAACAGAACGCTGTGAATCAGAATAAAACTTGGCAGTTCATCACCTCTATGCAGGAAATAAAACTTCAAGATTGTGAGCAACGTCGACGCTGGGAATGGGAAGATACTCAAGCAGACCTATTTACCATACAAATGAAATCACTGCGTCTAACCCAGACCCAGGAGGCTGGCGGCATATTTTTAAGCGAGGTACGCAACATTCTAATTACGATTTTCTCTGCCGGTGCTGTTATCTCAGGCAATCTCTCCCTTGGTGCAATGTTAGCCATCCAGTATATAGTCGGTCAGCTGAGTTCTCCCGTGTCCCAGCTTATTAGTTTCATTTATTCGCTCCAAGACGTGCGCATATCATTGGAACGAATTAATGAGATTCACAGAGGTAAGGATGAAGAGCCTGAAGAAGGTAGGCTCTGCACCTATCCTTCCGGAGCTTTAGATCTAACACTAAACAGCGTATGGTTCCGCTATGATCTCCATTCCCCAATCTACACTCTAAGCAATATAACTCTTACCATCCCCACAGGTAAAGTAACTGCAATAGTTGGTGCAAGCGGCAGTGGCAAATCTACTTTGATCAAGCTTTTACTTGGCTATTATCATATAGAAGAAGGTAGGATAACCATTGGGAAAAATCAGTTGAAGGAATATAGTATGAGATGGTGGAGAAGACGTTGCGGTGTGGTTATGCAGGATGGTGTTATATTCTCGGAATCCATTGCTCGCAATATAGCTACAGATGACTCTCCCGTTAATAGGGAAAGGCTGGAACAGGCAGCGCGTACTGCATGTATCCACGACTATATAATGACATTACCACTTGGTTATGATACTATAGTTGGGAAGGACGGGCGTGGGCTAAGCCAAGGACAGAAACAGCGTCTGTTGATAGCTCGAGCAGTCTACCGTGATCCTGATTTCCTGTTCTTAGACGAGGCAACAAATTCTCTGGACGCCGACAATGAGAGACAGATAGTAGAAAACCTTGAACATTTTTTTAAGGGGAGGACAGTAGTAATTGTTGCACATAGGTTATCGACGGTGAGGAATGCAGATCGGATCGTGGTTCTTGAAGGTGGGAAAGTCGTAGAGATCGGGAATCATGATATCTTAACGGCAAACCGGGGGAGGTATTTCACTCTTGTAAAAAATCAGCTTGAGTTAGGTACATGAACTTACATCCTAACATACAAAAGCGTATTACATATCAAAATATACTTATGAACTTCTTATAAATATCTATATTTAAAATTCATAATAATCAGTAAAACTAGCATATAAATAAACCATCATGATTACATATATGATATAATGAGAACCTAATTTAGAACATTATGAAAAAAAAAGAATCCACAGACAACGGATCGGTCATACGTTCTGTGAAAATGCGTAATTTATTGGAAGAGCTACCTCCGGGAGTTATTCGCTGGGGAACAGTTGTCATAATTGCAATATTTATTCTTATAAAAGAATTGAAAACGGATGTTATTGCTTATT
>CAZXHO010000198.1:0-4910 GCA_964640365.1 uncultured Sangeribacter sp.
GTGTCTACCATTCCACCATTCCTGCTCCTCTAAGCAAGAGTAGATAGCTTCATTAGCTATCTCCCTGAAATTTTTACAAAGTTAGACAATTTATCCGTGATTCCTTGCTTTTAAACAAATTTTAACATTACCATCTTACCACTCCCATAGCATAATTCAATTTCTATCCCTCCCGCCACCGTCGCTAATACAAATATTCCATTTATCTATCTTAAAATAATCAATTTTATTTTCATTAACGCTTCACTGCAACTCTCTTGCAGTCACTTCCCATACTTTTGCATTGAATTTGACAAGGATCCTTTCCGAAGATCTCCTGCGGCAAGAAAATCTCACCATTAAAAATACAAAATTATGAAAAGAATGAACTATAAAATTGAATATGGAGACAAGATATTTGCACGTCTTACCATAGGCCAGCGCATTATTACGGAATTTATGATCAACCGCGTTGCAGACCTTTCAGAACTGATAGCTGAAATGAGATATGTAACCCGGGGCATACGCGGCCTCGCAACACTTCATATCCGCAACCAAAGTAAAGGTTGGAGTGCAGAACGTCCTCTGATGCTCTACACTCCAAGAATACCTCAGCCTGTTACGACTCCTGTTACAAGCCCATTCCAGACTACCACCCCCAAGCAACCTACATTATTTCCTCACTTTACTCTCTGAGCCGTATAAGGCATCAAAAATGTGCGGCAATGCAGCGTAGCCCGGCGATAATCCGAATTCAATCTTCAGTCGACAGTGAATAGGGTCGTGAAGAGAGAGCCGTAGCCCTTCGCTTGTCAGGCTTCGAACCCATTTCAAACTCCAGCACACCCCCTTGCATTAAATCGTTGTGGGTGAGATAGGACATGTCATAAACTTTTCCGTTAAGCTTGACATTCTTTACATACCGGTTACGGTCGCTTACACCCGGGGCTTTTACGGTAAGCTTTTTACCAGACGGAAGATCAACTTCCGCAAAAGGCAGGTAGGGAGCTCCTATGACATATTGATCCGTACCGGGACAAACAGGATAAAATCCTAAAGCCGAGAAAATATACCAAGCCGACATCTGTCCGCAGTCATCATTGCCGCCGAGACCTCTGATATCGTTACGATACATCTTGTTCATTATCTCTCTGAGCCAATACTGAGACTTCCAAGGCTGGGAAGTCCATGCATAAAGATAAGGAATATGATGGCTCGGTTCGTTGCCATGCACGTAACCGCCAATCAGACAATCGTCTGTCACATCCTCATTATTGGCATAATACTTAGGATCCAAAGACATTGCAAACAAAGAATCGAGACGGTTCACAAACTTCTTTTCACCACCCGTTATATCAATCAGGCCTGCCACATCATGGGGCACATGGAAAGAAAAATTCCATGAATTACCCTCAATAAAGCCCTCTCCGGAAGTCTGACAGGGATCAAAATCCGGTTTGAAGCTACCGTCGGAATATCTCGGATGTGAAAAACCGGTATCCTTATTATAGACATTCTTATAATTCAACGCCCTTTGTTTGTAGATGTCGGCATTGGTATGGTCTCCTGCAAGAAGAGCCGTCTTATAGATTGTCCAGTCATCATAGGCATATTCCAATGTGGTGGATGCTCCAACCGAGCTTTTGTCGAATGGCACATATCCAAGTTCCGTGTAAGGACCGATACCCTCGTAATATTTTACATTAGAAGTAGTGGTCATAGCCTTCAACACCTCTTCCGGATTAAGATCTATTCCCTTTGCATAGGCATCCGCAAGAACTGAAACAGCGTGATATCCACTCATACACCAATTGTCATTTGCCATATGGCTCCAGACCGGAAGAAGGCCGTGCACGCTCTGTTGCTGATGGCGAAGCATACTGGTAGCCATATCGCCGGCCTTGTCCGGCATAAACAGGTTCAGGAAGGGATGCAACGCACGGTAAGTATCCCAAAGTGAGAAAACCGTATAATTGGTAAAACTGTCGTCTTTATGCAAATTATTGTCAAGACCACGATACACTCCGTCGACATCCATATAGACCGAGGGATTGATCATAGTGTGATAGAGCGATGTATAAAACATAGCTTTCTGATCGTCCGTACCCTCAATTCTAAATGACCCCAGTTTATCTTTCCACATTGCACTTGCCTCTTCGGCAATCTGCTCGAACGACTTTTGGTCAGCTTCAGCCATAAGATTGCGGATTGCGCCGTCGGTCCCTGTGGCAGAAAGAGCCACTTTCACAACAATGTCATCCTCTCCCGGTTCGAATTCAAAATATGACACCACATTACGACCGGCGATTTCAGGGAAATTTTCATTAACCTTAAATTTACCCCAGCCGCCACGATAATTGTTTTTAGCGCGGTCAGTATAACCATAATTAGAGATAGGACGGGAAAGAGAGATTGCAAAATAGGTGTAATTAGTTCTTGCCCATCCGTTTGTGATACGGTAACCGGTAAGAAGGGTATCATTTTCCACACGAATAGACGCCCACAGAGTCTTTCCGTCATAATTATAAAGACCGTGGTTAAGATCCATAATGATCCTTCTTTTCTCATCTTTTGGGAATGTATAGGAATGTACACCAACCCTCGGCGTGGCGGTGAGCCGTGCTTTGACACCGTAATCGTCAAGCATCACCTCATAATAACCCGGCGAAGCCTTTTCCGAGTCGTGTGAAAAGCGGGATCTATAGCCGTTTTCGGGCGCGGAAGCGGTACCGGGGTTAAGAAGCAACTTACCGGTTGTGGGCATGATAAGAATATCTCCGAGATCGGAATGACCCGTACCGCTGAAATGCGTGTGGCTGAAACCGACTATTGTATTGTCGGAATGTTGATAGCCGGCACAATAACGGTAGACGTCATGTTGGTATTTACCATCTATGTTATGAGGTATCGTATCAGTGTCAGGACTCAGCTGTATACCCCCGAATGGCACACATGCACCCGGAAAAGTATGACCCATACCGTCCGTACCTATCATGGGATTGACATATTCCACTTGAGCCACGGAGGTTAGGGAAAAAGAGAGGCATAGCAAAGATAGAAAATATTTCATGCTAAATTCGTTGAATTTTGGAAAGGATGAAAATAAATATGGTTTTATTTTATGAAATTCAAATAACTCATTATGCAAGGTGAAGCGTTTCCATGAAACGTCTTACTGTTTCAGCATCACCGGTATACTTTCCATGATCCTCGCTCAGCTTGCAAGTTTGCGAATAGAATGGCCAAGACTCCGTAATTTTAACAGCAACAAGCTTTATGACTATATTACGGGCTTTGATACCGGTAAAATTATTAGTGAAATGAGTGCCGATGCCAAAGGACGGCTGGCATTTGTCGGCAGCATATTCCTGCAGTTCAATCGCCCTGTCGACATCAAGTGCGTTACTGAAAATTATCTGCTTTGTGCGCGGATCTATGTTCAAAGACTTATACTTCGCCACTATTTTATCCAGTTGCTCATAATTATCGCCACTGTCTACCCGCAGCCCTTTGAACATATTGGCAAAATCCTCAGAGAAATTCAAACTGAAAATTCTCCAGCCATAAGTGTCGTAGAGGAAGGTTCCAAGGGCACCTCTGTAGGTACTCGACCATACGTTCATGGCGATATGATTTGCCATCAGTGGACCATACATGCCCGCAATAGCTCCAATAAACTCATGAGCCATTGTGCCGATGGGCAAAAGGTCGTATTTCATGGCAAAATAGACATTGCTTGTACCCACAAAACGACCCGGTCCTGACATATTGTCCTGACATTCTTTCATCGCCTTAACAACAGTTTCCTGTGCTTTAAACGATGCCCTACGTCGCGTGCCCATATCACTGTAATGGCATCCTCCTTCTATGAGGCGGCGTGCCTTTTCATAAGATTCCGTATAGTATCGATCATAATCGAGCTTGGATGATTCTTCCGTGACCATATAATAGAGTTCGGAAACTATCGCAAGCACTTTCACTTCCAAAAGTATCGTGTCACTCCAATTTCCCTCAAACCGGATATGCAGATGGCCCTCTGCGTCTTGTTCCACCTTTGTCCAACGCCGGTCATATCTGAAGCCTTTCAAATATCGCAGGAACCATGCAGGAATATAGAGACATTTTCTACGCATGAAATCTACCTCTTCATCCGTAATCCGGAGTTCTTCAAGCATAGCTATCTGCTCTTCTACAAGAGCCGCAAAACCGGGAGGATAAACTGTGTTGTCACGGTCTGTGAACTCATATTTAACCATAGTGCGCGGGAAATTCTCTATAACCGCACAACACATTGTGAATTTATATAGATCGTCGTCAGTGAAATGAGTAATAATAGGTTGCATAAACTACTATTCTATAGGTCTTTAATAAGTTTAGGCATGAATTTATACTCTCGGAGCCATGCCTGTCACCTAACGGAAGGAGAATCTGTCATCTCAAGTTCCAACACTCCGCCGTCAACAAGGTCTGAATGGTTGAAAAAGGGCTTATCGAGCTTTTTTCCGTTGAGTTTCATTTCTTTTATATAGCGCGATTCTCCGGAATTACCATTGGCTACTATTGTGAAAGTTTTGCCGTCTGAGAGATTGATTACGGCCTTGTCAAACAGAGGACGTCCTATGGAATAAACAGGATTACCCGGAGCAACCTGATAAAATCCCAGTGCATTCAGCACATACCATGCCGACATTTGCCCGCAGTCCTCGTTTCCGCTCAAGCCGTTAGGCCCGTTAAAATATTGTTCTTTGAATACTCGGTCAACCAATTCCTGAGTTTTTTCGGGGCGGTCAATATAATTATATAGATGAAGTATGTGATGACTTGGCTCGTTGCCATGGGCATACTGTCCGATAAGGCCGCTTATATCTGAAGATACTGCCTCACCCTCAAGATTGGAATCAGCCACAAACAAGGAATCAAGGTTATTCTCA
>CAZXHO010000199.1:0-4880 GCA_964640365.1 uncultured Sangeribacter sp.
AACAATAATTTGAAGACTGATGTTTTTGAAAACAAAAGTTGTTGTAAATTTGTAATATGAAACTACTTATAATAGATGACAATGCAGCAGTAAGAACAACTCTCCGCCTTCTTCTCTCAAAGGAATTTGATGAGATCGCCACTATTGGAGATCCTAAATTGATTCCGGCTGTTATGAAGGATAATGATGTCGATGTGGTGCTTCTCGATATGAACTTCAGTAATTCAAATCTGGACGGTAGCGAAGGATTATTCTGGTTGGAAAGGATAAAGAGCTCTGACAATCCACCGGCAGTGGTATTAATAACAGCATTCGGAGACGTACCTCTTGCAGTGGAGGCAATGAAAAACGGAGCCGAGGATTTTGTAACCAAGCCGTGGGATAATGATGACTTGATTGCAAAGCTACATAAGGCTATTAAAAAGAATACCGAGATGAAATCTCAACGGGTATCTGTTGCAAAAGCAAGGGAAATTGAACAAAAAGAGAGAATACAGGATGAAATGACTCTCGATGAATTGAAGCTTGCTCATATCCGGCATGTCATAAAACTATCAGGAGGAAACCTAACAGCAGCTGCTGAAAGATTAGGAATAAACCGGCAGACCCTTTATAATCTTCTTAAGAAAAAGTGAAATATTTTAAATTTAAAATAACACTGATTCTTATCCTAATAGTCGGCAGTTCGGCGTTCTCTGCAATCTTATTTTATAATAATAAAATTGCGGAAGGAATACTAAGTCTCTTGGTGATCTTGATTATTATCTTGTATACTCACCGATTAATCAGGATGCTTATACAAGTAATGTCTTCATTTGTAAGGGGACTGGAGATGAATGACACAAGCATGCGTTTCGAAGCCGACTCTCATGATCCTGAAATATATGAAATGGTTCAGAGCATGAACAGAATCACGGCAATGTATGTAAGAAACAAAAGAGAATTGGAAACTCGGAAACTATATTATGACAGGATTCTTCGTGTGATGACTCATGAAATGAGAAATTCAATCTCCCCTATAGTGTCTTTATCACAAGATATGCACGACCATCCGGAAAATTACGATTCCAATTCTGGTACAGAAGCTATAGGAATTATTAGGTTGCAAAGTGAGAGCATAAAGAAATTTCTCGATTCTTATCATGCCCTTACCCATCTTCCTCCTCCGGAGCAAGAAAACATTGATGCTTCTGAGTTCATAAGCCGGATAAGGAAATCAATGGAATTCCTTGAAGAAAGCATACTTTCTACGAAGGGCATCATAAGTTACAATGTAGCTTCCGGAACGGTGTTATTCATTGACAAGAACCTAATCACTCAAGTCCTGACAAATCTAATCAAGAATGCGCTTGAGGCTGTAGAATCAAAGCGAAATTCTTTAATTCAAGTTCAGAATTCTGAAAAAACTATATCAAATACAGAAAAAAATGATTTTAGTTACAAACCTCAGATCTGCGTAACCGTGACAGATTCATCCGATTCTTCCAATATTATAATAGAAGATAACGGAAACGGACTGCCTCAGTCCATCGCAGACAACCCTTTCCAACCTTTCTTTTCAACCAAAGAGAATGGTAATGGTATAGGCTTGTTTCTGAGCCGACAAATAATTAGGCTTCATGGAGGAGATGTTAAGATCCGTAATAAAGTAGGAAAAGGAATCATCATTCATTTAAGCCTACCACACGGGAATAAATAATGGCTATTAATTATTGTAATGGATATTTAAAAGCAGAAACCCCGTTCCCTTAGAATCTCGTCTCTTTGGGAACGGGGTTGAGTGCAAGTTAATTTTCCGGATTACTTACAGCTCTAAGTTTGTTATAATTGATTTTATCTTGTTGCACTCGCAAAGCAATCCGATGGTACCGATTGCAAACATACGAATGAAAAATAAGCTCTTTTACATACGGATATTAACTATTCTCAGAAGAGATCGTTAATCTTTTCTCCATCTCCCCAATGATGATCTTTAGGGAACGGTTGACCACCCCAGGCTTTCTGATTAGTCCATGGCAAAGCTGCATCTGTCCAGAAAGGATGAGTAGCGGGTAAACCGAGAGGAAGGAAAGAAAGAGAAGTCATATATAGAGAACCATTATTGGTATACCAGTCTGCTATATTAGGTTGTCTTCCTGAGAATCCAATCGTTAGGAAACCTCCGTCATTGAAATTTTCTTTGCCATCAAACATTCTTTTCATCACTGCAGTCAGAGCTGAACGAACCTGTCCGTTAGTAAGACCTGCAGGTAATTTTTCATACCAAGCCATCAGAGCGAGGGGTTGAAGGGTAGCCATTCTATAAGGAATCGAGCGACCGAACACCGGGAATGTACCTTCCGGAGAAATCATTCTTTCAAGTACAATTGAATATTTTTGAGCACGCTTCAAAGCCTTATCATAATATTTTCCATAATGGATTCTTGTATATTTTCCGGCATCTTTCATAGCCTGAAGAGTTTCAAGAAGCATAGGATGGAAAACATAGCTGCTATAATAATCATATGCAAATGATGGTCCATCTGCATACCATCCGTCGCCAACATACCATTCATTTGTCTTCCTTATAGCAGAATTCACTCGATAATCATCACACGGTGCACCTGCCTTAGCAAGGAAACTCTCAATTGTTGAAGAGAATAACAGCCAGTTGGTGTAAGGAGGATCAATTTTTCTAAGATCGGTAAATCTTTCTATATACCTTTTCTTAGTAGTTTCATCGAGAGGTTCCCACAGTTCGTCATATGCCCTAAGAAAACTTTCCGCAATATAAGCAGCGTCTACCAGCACTTGTCCTTCACCTCCCCAGAGCAAAAAATCCGGACTTTCGGGATCTACAGCGTTTTTATATGATGCAAGTGCCATGTCCCGAAGTTCTTTCCTCTTTTTACCCTCCACGGTATTATCATCTGGCAATGAGAGCCATGGGGCTATTCCTGCCATTAATCTTCCGAAAGTCTCCATGTAGGTCACTTTCTTATTTCTTCCATCCCAATTGGGACTAACCTCAACTTCCATATTTTTCTGTAACTCTCCTTTCGACATGTTGCTTAATACAGGATAAGCCATTTGGTAGAGAAGATCAACCCAATATGCACGGTCTGCCAATTGTTCTGCTTCAAGCATTCTTACATATTCACAAGCTGCAAGCAAGAAAGCACCGACACCGAAATCTGCAGTGGAATTGGCATCCACTACCTGACCTGGAATAGCTTTTTCTCCGATAGGTTGCACATATCCAATTCTTCCGTCTTTCTGAAGAGCAGTATTCTTGAGATAATTCCATCCCTTTTGAGCCGCTTCCAAATACTTAGGATCGGTAAGATAGCCATTATTCAATCCCCACAACAGACCGTAAGTAAAGAAAGCCGTACCTGAAGTCTCCGGACCTGGAGCATGGTCTTTATCATACATTGACCGGGTCCAATAACCTTCTGGTTGCTGACAAGCTACAACTGCAGCCGCCATGTTCTTATATTTCTCCTCAAAGAACTTACGATGTTTATAATCTGCAGGTAAATCCTGAAGCACCTTAGCAAGCCCAGCAAGTACCCATCCATCTCCACGAGCCCAGAAATCTTTCTTTCCATTGACGCTTTCATGTTTCGGATAGGTGTATTTTGCATCTCGGTAATACAGATTTTCCTCCGGGTCAAACATAATACTGTCTGAATAGGTGATGTATTCATAGAGTTTATCAAGATATTTCGGATTATCTGTAATCTTATAGAGTTTTGTCATAACCGGCATCACCATATATAGACCGTCAGCCCACCACCATTAATCATTTTCCGGAGTAGACATCTCATATTCCATTACTTCCTTTGCACGACGAATTCTATTGTCATCAGGCAGAATATTATATAAGTCTGCATAAGTCTGGAAACATATTTGCCAATCACCGAACAATACATGGTCATCGGTTTCACCGTAATTATATTTCCAGTTGCTTTTGTCGTTGCTTTTGGCACCTTTCCACTCATTATGCTCAGCCCACCTCTGGGAATAATCGAGCCATTCAGGATTCCCCGTGAGTTTATACGCCTCCATATTCCCCGTATGGTAGGCAGCATGATGCCAGAAAGGATTAACTTCTGCCTTATTATTACGCTGCCAATAGTTATTGACTTTGTCTATGATAGCCCTAACCTCGGAAGATTCCTTAGAGGGGGCGCTCTGTTTTACAGCAGCAGTGGTCACACCGGCAGATAACATTGCCAATATGAACAATGGTAAAAATCTAAATAGTCTTTTCATTATCTGAGTTTCATGAAGGTTAGATTGATTCGTGATATATTGTTCTAAAGTTCACCACGCAAAGTTAATTAATTTTCATATTCCCACCAGCTGAATTCCTTTCAAAAAATATCCGGAATCATTCATATTAGTTCAGTTTGGTAATACTCGGAATTCAAACTGAGTAATTAAGGCAATAAAAATAGTGGAAGTTTCGTTTTTAACAAGATTTAACAGCGTCTCTCACAAATAAAAAGACGTTTGATATAAAGGTGAGAGTTACAATTTTCTCTTTAAGATATATACCAATTAACTGATATCATGTTAAAAAAACTATCATTATCTTTTATCTGCATCTTTATGGCATTTACACTGGTAAATGCTACGCTAGCCCCTGATAAAGGCGGTCATTGGCTTGACACTGACGGCAACCATATCAATTGTCACGGAGGTGGTATTCTCAAGGCTCCGGACGGTGTGTATTACTGGTATGGAGAGAACCGTATGTTTAAAGCACCACAGGAAGGGGTGGCTTGTTATTCTTCAACAGATCTGAAAAACTGGGAAAATAGAGGCATTGTAATGCCTGTAAGTGATGAAGAAGGTTCTATTGTAGAAAGAGGCTCTACAATAGAACGACCTAA
>CAZXHO010000200.1:0-4862 GCA_964640365.1 uncultured Sangeribacter sp.
TCGAATCCATCTCCACCCACTTACGACATCAATTCAATTATTGCACATAACAACTTATTGAGGCGTATCCGTGAGGACTCGCCTCTTTTCTTCATATCCCTTGCCCCTTCAGAAGTCCATGGAAATGCGCGGTTAATTGGGATCAGCAGATTTTTCGAGTGAGTAAAGTTTCAGATAAGCTCAAAGAAAAGAAAGAGACAGAAAAGAGTAAGGTCTCAATTGAAAATCCGCACGGAAAGTTAAATCAACGGACATTGATAAAAATGGCGGATTTATAGTTGTCAGTACTATAGAACCCGCCATTTTATTTCAGAATTAATGTGATTTCAGTAGGAAATTAATGTGCCGAAGAGAACATCAGATTGAGAGACGACGCAGAGTGGACATCAGCTCACTATTGATCGGTTTATCGTTCTTAATTGCTTTAGTGAAGGGCACATATACAATTTCATCATTCTTTATGCCGATCATCACATTGCGCTGGTCATCGAGAAGAGCATCCACAGCTGCAGCACCCATTCGTGAAGCAAGGATTCTATCGAATGCTGTAGGAGAACCACCGCGCTGCAGATGACCGAGTATGGTGACACGAACATCATAATCCGGATATTCTTTCTTCACTCTTTCTGCAAGACCCATGGCACCACCGGTAGACGGGGATTCAGCCACCAGAACGATAGACGAATTCTTTGATTTACGGAAACCGTTGGCAATTAGCTCGTCAAGCTGATCCTCCTGCGTTGCCACTTCAGGAATAATTGCAGCCTCCGCGCCTGAAGCTATTGCTCCGTTCAAAGCAAGGAAACCTGCGTCACGTCCCATAACTTCTATAAAGAAAAGACGTTCGTGTGAAGTAGCGGTGTCTCTGATTTTATCGACACAATCCATGATTGTATTCAGTGCTGTGTCATATCCGATGGTGGAATCGGTGCCATAGAGATCATTGTCGATAGTGCCGGGTAAACCAACTACTTGGAACTGAAATTCATTGGCAAAAATCCTTGCACCTGTAAGCGAACCGTCACCTCCAATAACTACAAGAGCGTTAATGCCATGCCTGCGCAACACGTCATAAGCACACTGGCGCCCTTCCGGAGTCTGGAATTCCTTGCAACGTGCCGTTTTCAGAATCGTACCTCCACGCTGAATGATATTTGAAACATTCTGAGTAGAGAACTCCTCTATCTCATCAGTTATAAGACCCTTATAACCGCGTTTGATTCCAAAAACCTTGAAACCGGCGAAAATAGCTGCTCTCGTCACCGCGCGTATGGCAGCGTTCATACCGGGTGCGTCTCCTCCGGAAGTAAGGATGCCTATTGATCTCTGTTCACTCATGACATTTATATTTTTATGGTTAATCAATCGATATCTGTGAGGATTCCCTTTTCACTCACCTTTTAGCAGAATATAAATCCTATTCTTTCCACAAAGATAACGTTTTGTAGCGAAGTGACAAAAAAAATCTTTAATTTTGCAGTTGCATTCTCTCTTCAGGATTATATTTCTCCAAATCATCCAACCAGTTTAATATGAAAAACGTAAAAAACATAATATTCGATCTTGGCGGAGTTGTCATTGACCTCGACAGAAGCATGGCTATAAAGGCTCTCCAAGACCTTGGAGTGACAGAGGCAGGGACATTACTGGGTGAATATGCACAAAAAGGCCCTTTTCTGAAACTTGAAACCGGTGAGCTAACTTCATCCGAATTTTTCGACATCCTTTTACCATTGTGCCGTCCCGGAACAACCACTACCGACATCCGAGATGCTTTCGAAAAATTTCTTGTAGACCTCCCGGTGGAACGTCTGGCAACAATCAGAGAACTGAGGGCCCGTGGATTTAAAGTGTTCGTGCTCTCGAACACAAATCCTATAATGTTCAATCACTGGATAGAAGATAAATTCCGTCAGGAAGGAAAGACAATAAACGATTATTTCGACGGCATTGTGGCATCTTTTCAGGAACGCGTATGTAAGCCCGATCCTCAGATTTTCAAAAATTTGCTTGACCGCTACCACCTTGTTGCCGGAGAAACCTTACTGCTCGATGACTCGAAGGCTAACTGCCAGTCTGCAGAATCCATAGGACTCAATGCAGTGCAGGTTATGAAGACAGGAGAAAATTCTTTTTCGGCAATATGCAACCGGCTTCTTGAGAAAGGACCTGCAAAATGAATCCCAAGGTTGCCGCAATAGGTACTTTTGACGGCGTCCACCTCGGGCATGCCGCAGTTCTTCACACTCTTCGGGAAGAGGCGGAGCGAAAAGGACTTGAGCCAGTTGCCATAACGTTCGACCGTCATCCCCTTTCCCTCATTGCTCCCGAAAGAGCTCCCAAAGCCATAACATCCCTGGCATCGAAAATAGAATTGATAAAGAAAGCGTCCGTTTCTCCAATTGTACTCCCATTCGATGAAAAACTTCGCTCCACGACAGCGGCTGAATGGATGAAGTATCTCAAAAATGAATTTGGGGTCAGAGTGCTCGTGGTGGGATATGACACAACCTTCGGTTGCGACGGGCTTTCATTCTCTATTTCAGATTATCGCCGGCTTGGAGAAGAGATAGGAATTGAGGTGGTTGAGGCACCATATGTGGCAGGAATCAGCAGTTCGGCAATCCGTAAAGCCATTGCCGCAGGAGAAGTGAAAGAGGCGGCAGAAATGTTAGGCAGACATTTTTCGCTTTCCGGGTTTGTGGTAGAAGGTAATAAATTAGGAAGGACTATTGGCTTCCCAACAGCCAATATCACCGCTCAACCCGAAATAATCATTCCTGCCAAGGGAGTATATGCCACCAAAGCGATCCTGCCTGATGGTAAGATCTATGGTGCAATGGTAAATATCGGTGTTCGTCCCACTATAAGAAGAGGAAATTCCCAGACCATTGAAGCGAACGTCTTCGACTGGGAAGGAGACCTATACGGAGATTCTATAAAATTGATATTTGTCGACCGTCTGCGCGAAGAAGAACAATTTCACTCCATCGATGCTTTGCGCCGTCAGCTTGAAGCAGACAAAGAAGCCACACTTATGAAGCTCAAGTCTGAATGACAATTACCGGATCATGAAGACAGAAATGAGTAAAAGGGAAAGATAGTTTTGCCCGTATCTAAAAGGATTCATTACCTTTTTAATACCTACTTATAAAAAAAAGTTAACGAAGATGCGACAAAACACCGTGAATATTGGTTATATTTGCATAATATAAACCTTTGCGGTCTTTTTCGGGTCTTCCACCGGCTTTCCCGGACACCGCCATACATATCCAATGCTATGAACGATATTGAAATTGTAAACTTTGCCACGACACCAAGTCTTGTGAGCCGCTTTATGCGAGAACTCCGTGATTTAACAATCCAAAATGACCCGATGCGTTTCCGGCTCAATTTGTACCGGATAGGAGAAATTATGGCATATGAAATATCCAAACGTCTTGATTACACTCAGGAAAAAGTACAGACACCACTTGGATATACAATGTGTCACGAACCTAAAGACAAAATCGTTCTTGCCACAATTTTACGTGCAGGACTCCCCTTCCACCACGGCTTCCTCAATTATTTTGACAAAGCCGAAAATGCTTTTGTCAGCGCATACCGCCGTTATAAGGAAAACCGTGACAAATTCGATGTCCTCGTAGAATATATGGCTTCCCCTCGTCTTGATGGAAAGACGCTGATTCTCATTGACCCTATGCTTGCTACAGGTAGCTCTATGGAACTTGGCTACCAAGCCCTTCTAAAGAAAGGAACACCGGCAAGAATCCATATCGCCACCACTATCTCTTCACGCCAAGCAGTAGAATATATCTGCGAACATTTCCCGGGTGGGAAAACCACACTATGGACGGGAGCAATCGATCCGGAGATCGATTCTCACAGCTACATCATTCCCGGGCTTGGAGATGCAGGCGATCTTTCTTTCGGATTGAAAGACGATAACGACTGATATTCCCTGACTTCTTAGTTATCAAGACTACTGAATATATCATCTAATCCTTATCTCTAATCATATATGACCGGCAATTGTGATTCTTAAAAGCATTGATATCCTAAATTTCAAGAATATAGCCAGTACCGCACTCGAGTTTTCCCCGGGTGTGAACTGTCTTTTGGGTATGAATGGAATGGGGAAAAGTAATTTGCTGGAGTCAATACATTTTCTCAGCATGGCCCGCCCCATGACTCCCCTGCCGGATAATGTCTTGATCCGACATGGTGAAGAGATGCTCATCGTCAAAGGAGACTATCTTACGGATGTGGGGGCTATAGACACTATCGCATGCGGAATCACAAGAGGGAAAGGCAAAAACCTGCGAAGAAACGGCAAGGAGTATAAGAAATTTTCAGAGCATATCGGAAGGTATCCTATTGTAACAGTCACTCCGGGAGATTCACAGCTTGTAATCGGTCCGGCAGAAGACCGTAGGAAACTTATGGATATGGTCATTTCCCAGGCACATCCGGAATATCTTTCACAACTCATCAGGTATAACCGCGCGCTTGAAAGCCGCAACCGTATGCTAAGGGCAGGAGTTAGAGATACACTCCTTTACGAATCTGTGGAAGCAGGGTTGATTGATGCCGCTGCAGTAATCTATAAAACCCGAAAGGAATGGGTGGAAACAATTGCACGGGGTGTTGAGGAATGTTATCTACGTCTTGCCGGCCACCGTGAAAAAGTAGAGATTTCTTACAATAGCCAGCTCTCCGGCACATCCATGAAGGAACTGCTTTCACAAAGACGTCCCAAAGACACGGTGCTGGGCTATACTTCTGCCGGCACGCATCGCGATGATATAGAAGCCAAGCTTGACGGATATAGCTTGAAACGACTTGGAAGCCAAGGACAGGTG
>CAZXHO010000201.1:0-4837 GCA_964640365.1 uncultured Sangeribacter sp.
TGAAGAAGCCAAATACAATGGTCAATAAGACCACTGTTAAAACAATCCAACGATTATTTTCCAACTTAATACCACTTATCTTGTCGAGCCATTTGACAGAGATTTCATGGTTATGAATCCCCCTGCTTCTTACTGCATGAGGTAGGTACACCACTGTGAATATAATTGTTCCAACAAGAATCAACGCGCTGAATATTCCCAAGTCACGTAGGGCGGCAGCTTTGAGTGGAACCAGGGCAATAAATGCTCCTACAGTGGTGACATTACCTATTATAAGAGGAGTTATGATTTCCCTTAGAACCTGTCTCATCGACCCGGTATGAGCTGTATGAGCAATCAAATGCAACGGGTAATTGACTGCAATACCAAGAATAATACTTGATATACCCACTACAATAAGAGAGACATTACTATGGATCAGTGAAACCATAGCCATTGCAAAGAGCCAACCCCAGCCCACTGATATGACTATGAGTATAATATTCCATGCCTTTCTGAACACTATAATGAGCAAAGATACTATTAAAATTACCGCTATAGCAATCGATAGAAGACTGTCTTTCTTTATTTGGGTTGAGTTAGCCACAGCAATTGCCGGACCTCCTATATAATGTACCTTTATTCCAGAGAATTCATGCTCTACCTCATTAGCAAGTTCTTCAAGAAAATCCATCAAAATGGCATTGTTCTGTGTTTCGCTATTGCCAAATGGAGACTCCATCAAGACCATGGCGCGACTCATGTCAGGAGTAAAAAAATAGCCATCATACAACTCAATGTTGTCAGATGATTGACCTCCTTGCAGTTTTCCTACAATTGGAGAGAAGAGATTAAGTGGATCGCGTTGAATATTTTCTGATAATAATCTTGACGATGGGAACATTAATAATTCTTTGTCTTCTTCAAGCCTGCCATCCACGTATCCCGGAGCAGTCAGGAGGCTGTCTATTCGTAAATAGTCATCCTCGGTAAGAAAATAAGGAATGTTGGAATAGACAAAATCAGTGAACTCAGAAATCTTTTCCAAGTTGATTTGAGTTGTTAATCCCCTGACATATCCAACAGAATCCTTCTCGAAAACAATATTCTCAAAGTAATCAATCGCGTCTACAATATTATCCGGATTAGCGCTTAACGAATCTACTCCTTGAAATATAGCGATAATTTTACTCGCTCCGGATACATCCTGATAGACCTGCATCGCCTCTTTATGATAACCTTCAAGTGGAAGGAAATCAGATATATCTTCTTTAAAATCCAATCGCAGAAATAAACTAAAAAGTAGGGATGTCACAACAATGAACGACAAGAGGCAAAGCCTCCTGTGTCCTTGCATAAAGTCATATATTTTGAGAGCTATCTTTGTCATACTGGAATGTTTTATCAAAATATAGTTTTGACCCATTCAAGGAATTTTTCTTTCCATTGGCGACATTCTGCAGTTCCTTTTGTATCCGAGGCACCGAATCCATGGCCACCAGTTTCAAACAGTAGATGAATGTGTTTCACGTTCTTTGATGTGAGAGCAGAATCCAACAATACAGAATTACGGTAATCTACAATAGGATCATCCTTACAATTCACTAAAAAAACGGGAGGGCAATCGTCCGGGACATGTTTTTCTAAAGACAGCAAATCCTTGAGTCGAGCGTCATTCTGCTTGTCATCACCCAACAGTCCCCGGCGCGACCTTTTATGGACACAGCTATTAGTCATAGTGACGACAGGATATATCGGAACAATAAAGTTGGGACGATCATGAAGGTCGAACAACTCTCCCGACGACATAACGAGATGACCACCAGCAGAAAACCCCATAGCCCCAATCTTTGTAGTATCAACTCCAAACTCAGACGCATTGTCCCTGACGATTTTTATAGCCTGACGTAAATCATCTTGGGGATCAGGATAACGATTTCCTCTAAACAGGTAACGGTGATGAAAAATAAAGGCCGGTACAGTGCCTGTTCTATAGTCTAAAACAAAGGCAGAAATACCATTTTTGTTCAGCCATTTAGCTACCTCATGACCTTCTGTGTCACTATCATGCCAAAAATAACTTCCACCCGGACATACTACTATCCCAATATTATTATCACCTTCGACAATATATGGATAGAGCTTAACCTTCTTATGGCACTCTGAGCCTTCCCATATATTGATTTGGGCATTACAACATATAGACGTGAATATGATGATAAATATGATGCTCAGTCTATTCATATTAGTTCAATTTGTTTATAAGATAATCCTCGCCTAATATTGAATCGCAGGTCTGAAGAGCCGTCAGTGTTACCCCACAAAAACCATGCATATTCACACTCTGACCAGTCAGAAACAGATTTGGGATCCTGGTATAGGTCGGGATAAAGGAGATGACATCCTTGCAATCTTTTTTAAGACCACACATCGCGCCTTGTCTCACTCCTGTAAAATCACGAATCGTCAATGGTGTGGCTGAATCAATATAGTCAATAGAATCTTCGATATTCGGATAAATCTCAGATAATTTATCTATAATCACCTCAACGAGTTTTTCTTTGAATATGTAGTATTCTTTATCCCTTGCTCCGTGTTGAGAAGTCGCCCATTTCGCTACCGAGGACCACTTCAAAGGAGCAACCACATTAAGCGTTTCTGCATATTGACCTTGGTTTGCTACCGGAGGTGTCATATACATAAATCTATGAATGTCACTACCGGTTCCTTGTTCCCACGCTTTATCATAATCTTCGATGAAGAATCCAACTTGATTTGAGTATTGTATTGAATCTTTCTTAAGTCTGATATTCACGATAAATGAAGATATAGAATCTTTTTTTGAAGAAATGAAGGATTTATAGGTATTTGACAATAGAGTTGGATTATCTAATAATGATTCCAATTCATTGAGAGGAGACGCCAGTATGAACGCGTTACCTTCTACAAATTGTCCATCTGCAGTTAATACACTTACCACCTTATAGCCATCAGTCTTTATTTTTTCAACCTTACTGTTGACAATTACCTTACCTCCATTATTTGTGATAACAGAAGTCAGAGCATGGGCAAGTGTTTCATATCCACCGGCAATACGACACGTTCCGTCAAAGAATATGCTGGAGATGGAGGAATGTAAATACGCCGGAGTTATGTTTTCTTCTCCGGCATAAAGAATATTCAATACACCCAATAAAGCTGCGAGTCGTTCGTCTCCAATGTATTTGGAGATGAATTGATTTGCAGGGAGATTAAAATCAGCGTTATTTATTCCGTTTATCCCTTTATCAGATCTAAGATGGAACAAATCCATTTGCGCCATCACTTCATCTATCTTTCTGATATATGTGCGCAGATTCTCCTTTTCATTTGGAAATATACCTGCTAATGAATCAACGAACTTTTCCCTATTAAAGGATACGGAATAACGTTTATTATTGTTTCCTACAAATATTTCTACATTATTCAAAGAGCTTAAACTTTGAAAGTTCAGGAGCTTTGAGATACCAAGATAATCAAAAATCCTCCTGATATTTCCGCCTTCCCACATTCCTCCAAAAATATGCATTCCTGTATCGAAAATCGCATTATTACGCTGGTAACTCTGCAAGCAGCCGCCGACACGCGGATTCTTTTCCACAATAGTTACGTCATGTCCTTCTTTTGCAAGAATAGCACCGCAAACAAGACCGCCGAGCCCTGCACCAATAATAATGACCTTTTGATTAGACATTCTTTTCAATCCTATTTCTCAAATTATCATAAATAGCTTGGTATTCTCTACGTAAATGTTTAGCCTGTTCTCGCAGTGTTGTCCCCAAAATAGTTAAATCTTGTGATTTTATTCTGGTCCCGATCTTCAACCAGATTGGCCACTTCTTTATAAGCCAACCTCGTTTCGGCATAACTTTTCCTGTTCCGTAGACTATCAAAGGCAAAATATCCAGGTTAAGACTCGTAGCGATATGGAAGACACCTTTATGGAATCGTTTAATTTCTCCGTCATCAGAGCGCGTACCTTCCGGGAAAACTGAGATTGAATATCCGTTGTCAACCATTTTTTGCAATTTAGGCAAGAGGGTTTCCAACCCCATCGAAACCGGATAATACTCTGCGCATCGTACAATGGAACCAAAGACCGGATTCCTCCAAACCCAGTCATTTGTCAAAAATATAATCTTATGGGTCAAACTAAGTTGAACAATAAGATCTAATTGACTCTGATGGTTACAAACAATGAGGGCGGGTTTCTTGAAGTCCTCGCCTGATTTATTATCCACATTTACTTTTGCACCGAACAACCCGAGCAACTTCACAACGGATTTACTGAACGTTGTAATAACCTTATGTAACAGTTGAGAAGATTTCTTGGTCAATTTTTTATGACAGAATTTCCCAAATGCGATAGGTGTTATGGTCAGAGCTCCAATGAGATAAACCAAATATGTGGTCATCGAGAATAATCCCGTTTTCAAACTACGGTATAGGAAACATGGAATGCCATATACTATTGCCAAAATGCAAAGTATGGTATTGAGAATGGATATACGTGTGAAATCCGGACCAGGTCTGAAATGCGACACTCTTTCTTCCGGTTTCGGATAGAAAACATTAATTGGCTCTGACACAAGCTTCACTCCATGCCAAGAAGCAAAAACCATTAACTCCAATTCAGCCTGATATCGCGAAGTCAGAAACCTCAGGCCTTTTATCTTTTTTAGAGGATATAGTCTATAACCAGTCTGTGTATCGGGTAATTTATGGAGTGTCTGCACACAAAACGAGAAATTGCTAAAAGAGTTAGCAAAGGAGCTGGCCTTTGATCGCATTACTCCTTCCAATTTCCGAGCTCCAACAA
>CAZXHO010000202.1:0-3989 GCA_964640365.1 uncultured Sangeribacter sp.
ACTCCAATGTGTCATCCGAATCTCCTCAAATCTCCCGGCCAACGACTCAGACAGCCCTTTTTCAAGCAACACCCTGCTGCTTCCAAGCAATAAGACTTTTATATTTTTATCATGAAATGTATCATCATCCCACTCTTTTTTTACGACTTCGCTCCAATTGATAATTTTTTGTATCTCATCAATGATTAAGATAATAGTTTCATATCCTTTGCTCTGCTTCAAACTTCTGACAGAAGCCCAACAATTAGAGATCCACGCCTGATCAACGGCTGGAATGTTATCCGCTGAAAAAAATACATAAGGCAAGTTCAAATCTTGCAAAACTTGCTTCACAACAGTAGATTTACCCACCTGTCGAGGTCCCATAACTACTTGAATGAATCTTCTTGGCTCTTCAAGACGGCTTTTAATTACTTTATATTCAGCTCTTTTATACATACATTTACATTTTACGCAGTGTATTGAGTATTTCTACTCATAATATTGCGTATTTTTACGTAGTATATTACGTATTTTTACGCAGTGCGAATTTAATGATAATTTAGGAGAATACAAAAAATCTTTTTACTTCATTACGTATTAACTACCCCCTACTCAGCTCGGAGAGGTGATTTGAGAGTATGGCTTCATCCAAATTCTGGAGAAGCAGTCTGAACACCCTTTTTAATAATTTATTATAGATTACTAATCGCTATCATTATCGATGTGAAGTTTTAGACCTTTCAGGGTGGTTCTATGTAATCGGCTTCTACCATTATAATATGTTAAAAAAAGAGGCTTTAATATGGCAGATACTTATTCAGGGGAAATAAACCCATTCGATTATTATCTTAGAAAGTACTATGTGTATAGGTTTGACCTAAAATTCAAGAAAAGCTAAAATATCAATCATTACGTAAAAGAGTCAAGAGGCGCAATATTTTAACTAACCCCTAAAGTTAGACAAATTAATTTTAGCTGTCACTTCTTTATTACAGGGGGTTGACTTTGAGATAGATTATAGTGTAACTGCTATTATGTCTAACTGATAATATATTTAGTGAGAGTTGACTTTCATTAACTGTTTAAATATTGATACTTTAATCGTAAATGCCGAGTATTGAGTTGTGAATGTAGTGCATAGGTTATCGCGGCTGCTCCGCTCGCTACAGCCAACCCTGCCACTCCACCTTCCAGAGCTGCTACCCTGTCTTCGAGAGCTCCTTGTGTTGAATTGGTGAGACGACCATAAATATTTCCGGCATCACGCAAGCCAAATCGGTCGGCAGCATGCTGAGAATTGTGAAACACATAAGATGTGGTCTGATATATAGGTACTGCCCGCGCGTCAGTTGCCGGATCAGGCTGTTCTTGACCCACATGAAGTTGAAGAGTCTCAAAGTGTAATTTTTTTGTTGACATAAAGCTATCTTTTTAGTTAACATTCAAATTTAAGTGAACTGATATTAAGCTGACTAATCCCATAACCTAATATCGCCCTTATTATTAAATCTCTATAAGTTGCGACTACAAAATTTGCAAATCCGAAAGAATTATCCAATAATATTGCATATTTTAGAAAAGGTTATTATTTTTATGCCTCAAATTAGAATATTTGTTCTGATTAGTATTACAAAAATTGCTATTGGCAGAATATTATTCCTAAAACTTATCACAATTTTATTTAATTATGGCAGATAAACTTGATAATACCGATCTCTACATATTGGAGGAATTACAAAAGAACGGACGATTGACTAACAAAGAACTTGCAACTGCCATTCATCTCTCTCCTACACCTACATTTGAGCGAGTGAAGCGGTTGGAAAGAGAGGGTTATATACGTAAATATATAGCAGTGCTCGATCCTGACAAACTGGATTGTGGATTTGTAGCGTTCTGTTATCTTAAAATGAAACAGCATACTTATGAAAATGCCAACCTTATCATGGAGGCTGTTAAAAAAGTGCCGGAAATTGTTGAATGTTACAATATATCGGGAGATTATGATTTTCTATTGAAAATATTCACCCGCGACATGAAATCATATCAGCAATTCCTTCTGCGCATTCTCGGAGAGATCGATTGTATCGGATCTTTGAATAGCTCATTTGTGCTTGGAGAAGTCAAAAACGAACATCTACTTCCATTTTAATAGCTTCATGCTTGTGCATTAAACGAATTATCCGATTTTAATCTAAAATTTACTCATTAGACCTATATGAAAAGTATACTTTTGCCTTTAATGATAAGCCTTGTTTCAATCTATTCTTCTTCCGTAAGCCATATTTCAAAGACTCCATATGAGGATAAAACAACTTCAAGTGAAAATAACATATCTGTTGAAGATTCAATAGAAGCAGCCTTAGTGTATCAGATTACCAATTACCCCTCATCTCAATACCGTGATATCTACAAAAATTTTATGCAGGACTTCTTTGGTCCCGGTCATATCCTCGCCGACACGGTAGCTGCAGGGCGTTATTTACGATCTGAATTAAACACTACATCACAATTTGACGGACCACTATACGAAAAGACCGGATATCAAGGCAATTTCTATCGGGTGAATCTTTCTTTGATAAAAGACAATATTATAACGTATGATACATTTTTTGAGACATTTGTTAAGAGTGTACAGGGAATCGAACCTCCCGATGGAAATGATTGGATGAAGACATGGGCTATTATAGACAAAGTTATAACTGAAAAAGGATTACATTTCCCGGAAGAAGAAAAAGACCGTGAAGAATTGATGCAACAATTTGGCGTTGGGGACTATGTAGTGCATCACAGTCGCCGATACAACGAGTCTGTTAACTTCCATTACCGAATAATCTCCCGTGAAAATTTCGAAACCATTATCCTACCGCTAATAGAAGCTTCCAAATAAGTATGTAGAAAATATTATGATAGATACTATTTACTAGACTGTAAGGAAATGAGAACTATCTGAGGATAGGCTCCAAATCGAAAAGCTACATTTTCTCCTATACCTGTACTCACGTAAAGCTTTTGATCCCCTTCCTCATACATTCCTCCCCATTCGGGATAGGTGTATTTTGAGGGCGACCAGTCGCCAATTTTAAATTGCATAGCATGAGTATGTCCCGCAAGCATAAGGTCTATGTCTGTAGTAGGCAAAACTTCCCTACGCCAGTGCGATGGATCATGTGAAAGCAGTATCTTAAATTCAGATGACTTTAACCCTCTTATAGCCTTTGGCAAATCTGATTTGTCAGGAAACATTCTGCTCCCGGCATTATCAACGCCTATAATTGCTATACTGTCATTATTCTTCATCACTTGTAAGTGGTCATTACGCAATAATCTCCAACCAATTCTCTCCTCGTTTGCTAAAACTTTTGATAGTTCCTTCGCCGGGGAGTCGGGCGCAGTGTATTGCCGATAAAGACAATAATCATGATTACCAAGAACGGAGAGTATGCCATCCTTTGCTTTAAGTCTACTTAATTCAGATTGGAATTGGAGAATCTCTTCCGATGAACTGTTTACCAAATCACCTGTGAATACAATCAAATCAGGGTGCAGACTATTTACCTCATCAACTATCCTCTTCACTGTCCCGGGAGATTCAGCATAAGTACCGATATGGAAGTCTGACAATTGCACAATTTTGTATCCATCGAAAGCCTTTGGAATTTTTGGTGATGACACAGTGACCTTTTCTATAGTGATTTTCTTCCAACCTACAATGCTACCATATAAAGCAATAGCCAACCATGTCACTGATAGCGTCAAAGCAAAAATATTGAAAATTAATCTGCCAGGGTTCCAAAATAATCCCACCCCTTTACCAATTAATGATACGATAGAAAATAAGACAGAAGGAAAAACAACGCAGAGAGTAAGCCAAAATAGAACATTAAGCATAAGCTGCCGGAAATCTCCTGAGACTAATATCTTAAGAATTACTAACAAGTAAGCCAACGTAGGCAGCAATAACAAGCCTTTCCACCACCAAGACACATCTCCCATTACTCCGAATA
>CAZXHO010000202.1:3999-4820 GCA_964640365.1 uncultured Sangeribacter sp.
GTATCTGAAAGTAAGAGAAGTATTGCCAATACAATAAATATGACTATCATGGTTAAGTATACAATTGAATAAATTATCCTTTAGAATTTACCAAACATCTATTATTGCAACTTCAATGCCACTATAATTGTTTTATAAAATCTTCAATTTCGCATACTATTTTCAGTTCAGTTGCCCATTTTTGTCTAAGATCCCGGCAACAACTATCATTATAGTAGAAAATAAACTATCTCTTTTATTTTATTTAAGTAGTTTGTAAGATTTCCTTCTCTTTCGGAAAAGACAAATTTTATCCCCGGATATATCCATTGGTTGAAGATTGTCCAATAATCATCATTTCTCACATTATGAATACCAATGATAATTCAATATGTGATTCACGAGTTAATTTGGTCAACAATTATCCACTCTGATAATGTAATTTGGCTAAATATTAAAAAGGAGAAGCCGATCGGCTCCTCCTTTTTAATATTTAAGTTCCAACAATCTTATTTACGAAGATCTTCCTCTTCTTTTGTCATTTCGGGATCCATGCCCCAATTCTGCTGAGAAAGACGCTTGTAGTTATTGTAGCGCCAGCGAGCATTGTCCTGAGCCGCCTTGAAGAGTTCTTCGGCTGCATCTGGCTGCATCTTGAAGAGTGAAGCAAACCTCACCTCACCTTTAAGGAAATCGTTGAATTTGCTCCAGTCAGGTTCCTTGCTGTCGAGTGAGAACGGATTTTGACCCTGCTCCTCAAGAGCCGGATTATAACGCCAGAGCTGCCAGTAGCCACATTCAACAGCTTTTCTTTCCTCTTCCTGTGCACGTCCCATGCCTGC
>CAZXHO010000203.1:0-4801 GCA_964640365.1 uncultured Sangeribacter sp.
ATGGAGCTACCTCCTTATAGAATTCCTACAGCTAAAGCCACTATCCGTAATATGTGGACAAAAGCTAAACAATATATCCAAAAAATGGGTGGAATTATACTCGTTGCTTCCATAATTATATGGGCACTTTCCTATTTCCCACATTACGGTGTAGAACAAGTTCCCACTCAATATTATGAGGAAACATTAGCTGAGGTTCCTGCCACTACATTAGAATCTAAAGATAAAGAGGAAATCGGTGAATTAATTGTTAATGAATATCAACAGGAACATTCAATTCTTGGACATATAGGTAAATTTGTTCAGCCGGTTATGCAACCGCTTGATTTTGGTTGGAAAACATGTTGTTCACTCCTCGCCGGTTGCGCTGCTAAAGAAGTTGTTGTATCTACCCTTGGAGTACTCTATGTGGGTGAAGATGATGCCGAACTGCTGTCGGAGAGGCTTCAAACTCCTTCAAAACTTACCGGTAAAACGCCTTTTAATCCGGCTTCTGCATTGGCATTCATGGTATTTGTTTTGCTCTATTTCCCGTGCATCGCTACCATCACTGCCATAGTTAAGGAAACTGGATCTTGGAAATATGGAGCTTTCTCATTGATCTACAATACAGTTCTCGCTTGGATTCTTGCATTCTTCACATATAGGATAGCAATACTTTTCATATAAATAAAATTCCCTCACCAATAGGTCTTATTAAAACAGAGGATCTTTTCGGGATCCTCTGTTTTAATATTAGAATATGCAATACTTACAAAAATGTCCCTTATTGAGGGACATTTTTAAGTAGTTTTGTCCCTCAATGAGGTATGTATATTACTTTTTGATATTCCAGCCACCTCCAAGGGCTTTATACAAATCTATCAAAGAAAAATATTCATCTCTCAGAGCATTACTCACCCCTATCTGAGCTTCAAAATATCTTCTTTGGGCATCAAGAACATCAAGATAATTTAGTGTACCCGCCCTATATTGTAATGTAGCGAGATCTACATATTTTACAGTAGCATCCCTCAACTCTATCTTCAATGCCGTGCTTTCGTGCACACGCCTATAAGAAGTAATAGCATTACTAACTTCTGTGAAGGCTGTAATGACAGCTTTCTCATACGTATATCTCGCCTGATCATAGACAGCAATGGAAGCCTGATATTTTTTCTTTTTACGTCCAAAATCAAAGACACTACCAACAATATTCCCTAATATATAAGTATAAGGAGATTCGAAGAATCTAACAAGATCGTCATTTTCCCAGCCTGCGGTAAGATTAATCTTTAAGGATGGAAAACGATTAGCATATGTTAGACCTACATTTGCCATAGAAGCTTGCAATCGGTGTTCCGCAGCCCTCAAATCCGGTCTTCTTTCAAGCAATTGCGAAGGTAAACCAACGGGTAATGAGTCCGGTAATTCTATATTAAGAAATAATGTTCCTCGTTTAAGATTTTCAATTGGGAAATCTCCCATAAGAAGAGTCAATGCGTTTCGTGCCACAGTAATTCTCCGTTCAAGTTCCGGCACCAAAGATGCAGCCGAAGAATACTCAACCTTAGCCTGTTGATAAACAGTTTCAGGAGTCAGACCACCTTCATATCTCAGCTTTGCCTGATGAAGAGATTCCCGTCGGGTTACAAGTGTTTGTCTTACAATAGCAAGTTCGTTGTCGAGAGCAAGTAAAGTAAAGTAAGCTCTTGCGGCTTCTGCCACCAAAGTCATTTGCATAGCCCTGAGATCATCAACTGAAGCTTGAAATTGATGTCTGCTCTGACGTTGTGACCAAGACATGGCACCCATCAGATTTATCTCCCAAGCCAAAGATAATTTCAGGTCAGTTTCCGGATCACTTGTTTCTTTTTCTCCTCGATAACGTTTGGTTTCATTATTTGCGCCTACAAAACCTGAAATATCAGGCAAAAGATTTACTTTTTCTATTTGATAAAGTTTTTTGAGTTCTTCTACCTTTGCAGCTGCCTTAAGAAAATCCTTATTATTAGCCAAGGTTTTGTCAATCACCCCATATAATAATGAGTCAGCATAATAACGCCACCACTCCATGTCAGCAATAGACACCGAATCAGTCCACGCTTCGGAAGAAAACTCTTTGGGAATATCAAGACTTACCCCCGTTAGATTTCTTACCCCCGAACAAGAGGCGAGAGCAACTGATAATACAAAAATTATGATCGATGTTCTCATCTTTTAAGTCTTTTAGCTGATTTCAGTTTTAATGTTATCCGGTCTATCATAACAAAGAAAAACGGCACAAAAACAATTCCCACAGTGATTGCAACGAGCATACCGAAAAATACTCCTGTACCGATATCCTTTCGGGCAGCCGATCCGGGACCGGAGGCAAACAGGAGCGGGAGGAGACCAAGCATAAATGCAAGGGAGGTCATTACAATAGGACGGAATCTTAAACGGGCGGCTGTCATAGCCGCTCCAAGAGCATGTGCCCCCTTATCAACCTCTTCCTTCGCATACTCAACAATTAATATCGCATTCTTTGCAACGAGACCAACAAGCATTACTAATCCAATCTGAAAATAGATATTATTCTCAAGTCCGCAAATCCAAATGCCAATATAAGCCCCGAGACCGGCAACCGGCAAAGATAGAATCACAGCGAGTGGAATACTCCAACTCTCATATAATGCCGCAAGGAAAAGAAAGACAAACACAAAGGCGAGACCGATAACAAGTCCTGTATTGCCGCTTTCATGTTTTTCCTGATAAGAAAGACCACTCCAATCCACACCTATATTATCCGGAAGTCGTTCAGTGGCTATTTTCTGCAGAATTTCCATTGCCTGACCAGTGCTATAACCATTGGCAGCCTCTCCTGAGATGGTAGCTGAATTAAACATATTGAATCTGGATATAGTTCCGGGGCCCGTGGTATAATGGGAAGTTCCCAGAGATGATACCGGCACCATTGATCCATCACTACTCCTCACAAAAAAGAGATTCATATTGTCGCGCCGAGATCTATATCTTGCATCTGCCTGAATGTAGACCCTATAAATACGGTTGAACATATTAAAATCATTCACATAGATAGACCCTGTGAATGCCTTCATGGTGGAAAAGATATCCGACACTGGAATGCCCTGCATCTTCGCACGATCTCTATCCACTTGAAAAAATAACTGTGGGATATCGGCCTGCATGGAGGTTGAAAGCCCTGAAATCTCTGCGGCGCTAGCTCCATATTTCATTAAAGTATCCACCGCCTGTTGCAAATCTGCATAGGTTGCTTCCCCTCTTGCTTCGAGAACCATTTCAAAGCCTCCAGAATTACCAAGACCGGGAACAACTGCGGGTAGAAATACATAAACACTACATTCCGGATATTCTGACAGATCCTTCCTTATGGTTTCTGTAATTTCCCTTATTTTATTATTCTTCCTTTCACCCCATGGTTTTAAAATAACCGTAAGCGCTACATGCGCAGAATTAGTACCAACTCTTGGCGAGGAACCTGTAACGTTCAAAACGTATTCCACATCAGGATTGGCAATGAGATATTTCATGGCCCGTTCAGCGACTTCCCTACTTCTTTCAATCGTAGCTCCTTCGGGAAGTTCAAGTTCAACCGTGAAATACCCTTGGTCTTCCTGAGACATAAAGCTTGAAGGTAAAAAGTAATTTAATACGACTATTGCAACTAAAGTTCCTCCAAAAATACTCCACATTACTCCGGGATGGTGAACTGCATTATGAATAGCCCTGCAATAAATACGGGTACCTTTTCCTAGCCATATATTAATATAGCGGAATATTTTAGCTTTCTTCTTGCCTTTTTCTTCCGGACTTAGAATTTTAGAACACATCACCGGTGAAAGGGTAAGGGCTACTATTGTAGAAATTATAACTGAAACGGCAATTGTAATAGTGAATTGCCTGTATAACTCTCCTGTTACACCGGGTAAGAAACTTACAGGGACAAATACAGCACAAAGCACAAGAGACATGGCGACAAGCGCGCTTCCAAGGTTCTTCATAGCCTCTTTTGTAGCTTCAAATGCCGAAATGTGCCTCGTATTCATTATTCGGTCAACATTTTCAACTACCACTATTGCATCGTCAACCACAATACCGATTGCAAGAATCAATCCGAGAAGGGTCATCATGTTAAGAGAGAATCCAAACACGAGCATAACACCAAATGTACCCACAAGAGAAATAGGCACTGCTATGACAGGAATTATTGTAGCTCTCCAATTCTGTAACGATAGGAAGACAACACCAATCACCAATAACAAAGCTTCGAAAAATGTACGGTAAACATGATGAATGGATTCCGAAATATAAGTGGTCATATCAAATGGAATACTGTAAGATATCCCATTGGGGAAAGTCTTTGATATGGATGCCAATTCCTTTTTAACTTCTTTCGCAACATCTATGGCATTTGCCCCGGGCAACATGAAAATATTCAGAACTGCTGCGTTCTCCATATTTATACCACTTTCCGTAGAATAATTCTGAGCCTCGAGCGATACTCTTGCCACATCCCTGAGACGTATAATTGAACCATCAGCTTCTGCCCTGATTACCACATCTTCAAATTCCTTAGCAGATGATAATCTTCCTTTTGCCCGAATCGGCAATGTTAGATCAACATCCTGGGTCGGAGCCTGTCCCAATGCTCCGGCTGCAGATTCTCTGTTCTGATCCTTTAGGGCATTTTGGATGTCTTGTACAGTCAGTCCAAGATCCGCAAGTTTATCAGGAGAAACCCAAATCTGCATGGCAGAGTACCTTCCTCCCACTGCGCTAACACCTCCAACACCGGGAA
>CAZXHO010000204.1:0-4800 GCA_964640365.1 uncultured Sangeribacter sp.
TACTCCTTCTGTCACCACTACCTCTGATGCAGGAGCCGGCATGGGTTATACATCTATGCGCATTCGAGGAACTGACGGTTCGAGAATAAATGTAACAGCCAATGGTATTCCCATTAATAATCCGGAGAGTCATAATGTATATTGGGTTAATATGCCGGATCTTGCCTCATCTCTGAGGGATGTGCAAATTCAGCGAGGTGCCGGCACCTCTACAAATGGAGCAGGGGCTTTTGGAGCGAGTGTAAACATGGTGACAGATGCTCCTTCAGAAGATCCGTACGCAGAATTATCCGGAGCATATGGTGCCTACAACACGAATCGGGAGACTGTAAGGGTTGGTTCAGGATTGATTGGAGACCATTGGAGTTTCGATTTAAGGTTGAGTCATCTTGGTTCTGACGGCTATATAGAAAGAGCTTCTTCTGAATTATGGAGCTATTTTTCACAGGCGGCTTATAGGAATGTCAATACTCAGGTGAGATTTCTTGCTTTCGGAGGCAAAGAGAAAACTTATATGGCTTGGGATTATGCCTCGATAGAAGAAATGGAAAAATATGGTAGACGATATAATCCTTGTGGCAAATACACAGATAGTGAAGGAAAGACCGCTTATTACAAGGATCAGAATGACAACTACGTCCAACATCATTTCCAGTTGCTTCTTTCCCAACATTTAGGTGATAGATTTAATCTTAACGGTGCTCTTCATTATACAAGAGATGATGGGTATTATGATCAATATAAAACCAATCGAACTCTCGAAGAATATGGGCTTAAACCATATATATACGATGGGGTAGAGGTTTATAAATCGGATCTCATAAGATTGAAAAATAACAAAAATAATTTTTATGGTGCCCAGCTGTCTCTAAATTACCGGGATGAGCGTTGGAATATCATTGGAGGAGTTGCTGCTACCAATTTCAAGGGACATCATTTCGGGCAAGTCAAATGGGTCAGAAATTATATTGGTCCTATTGATCCCTTGCAGAAATATTATGACAATACCGGTAAAAAGTCAGATTTCAACTCATATTTACGAGCAAATTACAACATAGGTTCCTCGTTATCAGCTTTCGCGGATCTTCAGTACAGACACATTAATTATACTATAGAAGGAGAATCTGATAATTTTGATTGGAATACGGGAAACCCGGCAGTATTGGATATCCATAGAAAATGGAATTTTTTCAATCCTAAACTTGGATTGAATTATACAACCGGCCACAACCGTGCCTTTGTTTCATGGTCAGTGGCGCAAAAGGAACCGACTCGCGATAATTTTACAGACTGCGATCCTTCGAAGCTTCCGAAATCAGAGCGAATGAACGACTTTGAATTAGGATATGCATATAATAATTCTTTAGTTTCTGCCAGTGTCAATCTTTATTATATGCTGTATAAGGATCAGTTGGTTGCTACCGGAGAATTATCAGATACGGGAAATGCCATAAGTGTAAATGTGCCGAACTCTTATCGAATGGGTATAGAGCTTCAAGGAGCGTTAAAGCCTTGTGACTGGTTTGATTGGCATTTAAACCTTACTTTGTCTCGCAACCGTATAAAGAATTTTGTTGAATATATCTACGAAGATGAATGGCAGAATCCCATAACTTTTGACCTTGGTGATACTCCGATAGCTTTTTCTCCCGATGTACTGTTAAATAATGCCTTTAATTTTAATTATAAAAGTGCCGAATTGTCATTATGCAGTAATTATGTAGGGAAACAATATTTATCGAATGCACATAGTGAGGAAGCCAAACTTGATGCCTATTTCATTTCGGATCTGCATCTCTCTTACTCATTGAAGAATATTGCCGGAGCAAAGGAATTCAAGTTAGGCATTTCCGTATATAATTTATTTAATAAAAAATATTTCAACAACGGATATGCAGGAGCCGGTTATTATGTTGATGGCGAAGAGAAGATAATTTACCGCTATGCAGGCTATGCAGCACAGGCTCCTACTCATTTTATGGCAACCCTTACAATGCGCTTTTGACTATGGATTTCGCTATGTTTAGAGAAATATTGGGATTCCTTGTTGGTATTTTATATCTATGGTGGGAATATAAGGCTGATCCAAAAGTATGGATAGCATCGGTAATTATGCCTATGATCTCGATGTGGATATATTACTCCAAGGGATTGTATGCAGATTTTGCCATAAATATTTATTACCTAATAATAGCAGTATATGGCTTTATCACATGGACCGGTAAAAGTATAAGGAAAAGAGGAAGAGTGAAAAAAGATTCTCCCGAAAAAGAGAAAGAAAAGAACACGGTTCCAATCACGCGCACACCATTGAAAGTATGGATAGGAGCCTCAATAGTTGCATTGATTCTTTGGGTTGGCATATGGTGGATGTTGGTTTCCTTTACCGATTCTACAGTTCCGGTTGCCGATTCCTTTACAACTGCTCTCTCTATAGTTGGTCTTTGGATGCTGGCACGAAAATATGTGGAGCAATGGCTTGTTTGGTTAATTGTCGACTTAGTATGTTGCGGTTTATATTATTATAAAGGTCTTGTATTCTATTCAATTTTATACGGGATATATAGTATTATAGCTGTAGTCGGATATCGCAATTGGTTGCAAATGATGCATACCCACGATCAGCTACAACATCCACAATAGAAAGGAGAGAAAGATTACGGAAGTTTCATCATTTTTAGTTAATTTTGCATTTGAAATAAAGAGGGGTGGAGAAATCCCTCTTTTTTCAATTTAACCATTTGAACCCAAAATGAAATTCGAAGATTTGCTCACCAATGATGATCTCCTTGATGCATTATATGACATGCATTTTGATGAGTGTACACCAATTCAAGAGATGGCAATTCCTCATGTATTGAATGGTCAAGATCTACTTGCTGTGGCTCAGACAGGAACAGGAAAGACAGCTGCTTATCTTTTGCCTGTAATAGAACGGTTGGTAAATGACAACTATCCTCAGGATAATGTAAATTGTGTGGTGATGGCTCCCACAAGAGAACTTGTCCAACAGATAGATCGTCAGATGCAAGGTTTCTCCTATTTCATGCCTGTCAGCAGTATGGCTATCTACGGTGGAACAGACGGAAATACATACGAGCAGCAAAGGAAAGGGTTAAAAATGGGTGCCGATGTAGTTATAGCGACTCCGGGAAGGCTTTTAGCTCACCTATCCATGGGTTATGTTGACTTATCTAAGGTTTCATTTTTCATTCTTGATGAGGCTGACAGAATGTTGGATATGGGATTTTTAGATGATATAATGCAGATTATTGGTCATCTTCCAAAAGAGAGGCAAACGTTATTGTTCTCCGCCACCATGCCTCCCAAAATTCAACAGTTGGCTGCGCAAATCCTTAGAAATCCGGCTGAGATTAAACTTTCTGTATCAAAGCCTGCGGATAAGATAAGGCAAATGGCGTACGTATGTTATGAAAACCAGAAGATAAATATTCTAAACCGATTATTTGAGGAGAATCCTCCCGTAAAGGTTATAATATTTTCTTCTTCAAAGCAAAAGGTTAAAGATCTTTCACGCATTCTGAGGATGAATAAATATAAAATAGGAGAGATGCACTCAGATCTTGATCAGAAAGAAAGGGAAGAGGTAATGCTGGGCTTTAAGGCAGGAAAAATAAATGTAGTTGTAGCTACCGATATTATCTCGCGTGGGATTGATATTGATAATATAGAGACTGTTATTAACTATGATGTGCCCCATGAAGCCGAAGATTATGTTCACCGAGTCGGAAGGACTGCGCGTGCGGATAGAGAAGGCAGTGCTTACACTTTCATCAGTGAGCAGGATAGGAATAGATTCCGGGCTATTGAAAAATTGTTAGGAAAGGAAGTAGAGAAACTACTGCTTCCTGCTGAATTCGGTTCTACTCCGGAATATAATCCATCTGTGGAATATGGAAAGAAACGAAATGGAAAGAAACGTTATAGAAGAAATAATCATAAAGAATCGGGAAAGAACACTATATTAACACGTAACAAAACAAACAGATATAAAAAGAAAAATAATACATCTCACCAAGCTGCCGCTACAAAAAAAGGAAATGAATAAAAGTGGTAAATCAAGAGAATCTATCAATACTCAAAAGGAATATAAAAATCTTATATATTGGTATTCTCATGCTACACATCGCTGCGAATCAGCGACATCAGGACAATGCGGAGGAAAAACATTGTCTGGTTATAAAATCTGATGAATACATTGAGTTTGTCGTTAAGAGTAGCCCCCGACATTTTATGCCGAGGGCGGAGTTCACAGTATAACTTGATAATCTACGTTTTGAAAAAACTTGGTTCTTTATTATCGTTCTAATGGATTGTAATATTGTGACCATTCTTCATTTAGTTTATGATAGCCTTTATCACTATTGTCCATAATAAGTACATGTGCACCGGTATTTCGGACGAATGCGCCGGCGTTTTTATACATCTCTTGTACAAATTTTTTCCACTCTTCTTTCTTCATTTTCTTTCTGCTCCAGTCATAGCGAATGATCGGTTGTGATTTTTGTGTCAAACCTACTGCTTCAAAAATAAAGTTATTTTCAGAGTCTTCTGCCTTAAGAATCAACCCTTTTACACCGTTCAACTTCCACGGTCCATAAGGAACGGGTATATCATTTGTATAATAAACTTTCCATTTTCGTCCCCCATAATTGCATGTTGCGACATGGCAATGATAGTCCATGACAGTAGCTGTCTCATCCGGGATATATGTCCATTCAGGAGAGTCTGATAGTTCACTGTATTCAATGACTTGAGAAGTATACGGAATACGATTTG
>CAZXHO010000205.1:0-4796 GCA_964640365.1 uncultured Sangeribacter sp.
ATGGGCATACATATTCATTGCAATTGGCGCAGTTGCTGATTTTCTCGACGGTTTCGCCGCCAGAGCTCTGCATGCATACTCCAACCTTGGAAAAGAGCTTGACTCATTATGCGACCTTGTGACATTTGGTGTGGCTCCGTCAATGATAATGTTTCACCTTGCAGAACAGGCCGGCACCCCGGGATGGCTTCAATGGGCTGCAATCCTTATACCGGTAGCAGGTGCTTTGAGGCTGGCACGTTTCAATATCGACACCCGCCAGACAACATCCTTTATCGGAATGCCTATTCCGGCAAACGCAATTTTCTGGATAGGGTATACAGCCATGTACATGCAAGGCGCAGCATTTCTGCTGCAATGGTATGTGTTTATACCCGTGTTGCTCGTAGAATGTTGGCTAATGAATTCTCCCTTGAGAATATTTTCATTAAAGTTCAAGAATCTTAAAATTCGCGAAAATGCATCCAGGTTTATCCTTATAGCGGCTGCAGTCATATTCTGTTTCACCCTTGGCGTTGGCGGACTTATGTGGCTAATCGTTTTCTACATACTTTTGTCGATTGCTTTCAAGGAGTAAAATTATCACCTCAAATATCTTTTGAGGGGACGGAAAATAGCCGACCCCGGTCGTATTTCAGGCATAGAACCACTATGACATTAAAGAAAGCTGGTTCTCATATGCCATTAGTAACATTCAACATTCAAAATTTTATTTTACCTTGGGAATATTCTTAATTACACTTCTACTTATTATTCTTCTTTGGCCCACTATCAAGAGATGGGTAGGACATTTTCTTGCCAATAAAACAGAAGATTTTTTAAGAAACGCTGCAGGTATGCCTCCGCGCCCCGGTTCTCGGCAGGCAAGAAGAGATAGCAGAAGACAAGACACACGTAATTCCGGCAACTCATCAAAAAAATACTACTACCGTACAGGCAGACAGCAGCGTCAGCCGGAACCATCCGGATCAATCATACCTAAAGAATATGCTGAGGATGTAGAGTTTGTAGAGATCAAAGAATTTACTCAGACCACTATTCATGCCACTGTGGATTATTCTGACAAAAAAGAATGGCACGAAAGCCAAGTGACGGATGTTGAGTGGGAAGAGATAACCTACACCTCCAATACAAAAAAAGAAAGTCTCAATAGACAGTAGGAGTAAGATGGCTAAGACACTCTTTATAACTGATCTTGACGGCACTTTGTTGGCGGACGACAGCAAGGTATCCAAGAAATCTGTGGAAATGCTTAACGAAGCCATTGCCAAGGGTGCAATGATATCTGTGGCAACTGCACGAACCCCCAGCACCGTAGGTCTGCTGCTTAAGGATGTGAATATAAACCTTCCGTTGATAGTAATGACCGGGGCAGCCCTGTGGAATCCTGCCACAAGGTTGTTTTCTAAAGCAGTTTATATGAAAAAGGAGTCGGCTTCCGCCATAATTTCCATCTTGAGAAAACATCAGCTTCCCTGCTTTGTCTATTGTCTTCGCGAAGATAAAATCCATATTTACCACATGGGACCGCTGTCAGAAGTGGAGCGTGATTTCATGTCGGAGCGAAGCGACAGTGAGTATAAAATATTTCACATTCCTGAAAATGGTTATTCTGATATTCCGGAGGACCTTAATGACGTTTCACTCTTCTTTTCCGTTCAGCCTACATCAAAAGTTTTCTCTGCCTATAATGAAATAAAAGATAGCGTGGATTGCAACCCTATTGCATATCACGACTTGAGGGGCAAGGAATTTGCCAATCTCGAAATATTCGCTCCCGGAGCTTCGAAGGCAGAAGCTTTGAAACTTTTGAAAAAGATTTCAGGGGCAGAACGTATCGTTGCATTTGGTGACAATATGAATGATATTCCTATGCTTCGGGAAGCAGATGTGGCTGTAGCTGTGGAAAATGCTGTTCCTGACGTAAAACGAATGGCTGATATAATTATAGGGCCAAACACCTCCGATTCAGTAGCATCTTTCATACTTTCCTCCGTATCATAAGATTATCACCCCAACCTATAAAGGAATTCTAAGTTACATTTAGCATTTACTGCCGTAATAAATGTAACCGTCATATCCTTTGTCGCAGGCATTGGAGAAGCTTCTACCTCTTGCATATTTCCATGAGTTTTATTACTTTTGCACCTTTGGAAACCATGCGTTTCTTTTCGACTACGACATCTTCGTTTCATTATGAATATCTCTTACAAGTGGCTTAAACGCTACATCGATTTTTCACTGACTCCGGCTGAGCTGACAGCCGCCCTCACTTCCCTCGGTCTGGAATGTGACCATGTTGAGGAAGTTGAGTCTATAAAAGGAGGGCTTAAGGGTATTGTTGTAGGTAAAGTTCTGACCTGTGATATCCATCCCAACTCAGACCATCTTCATATTACGACAGTGGACCTTGGCAACGGATCAGAACCTCAGACAATTGTATGCGGTGCTCCGAATGTAGCCGCAGGGCAAACAGTGGTAGTTGCTACCGTTGGCACTACACTCTATGATGGAGACAAGGAATTCCAGATAAAGAAATCAAAAATACGCGGTGTGGAATCTAACGGTATGATTTGTGCCGAAGATGAGATTGGTGTAGGAGAAAGCCACGCAGGAATAATGGTGCTTCCTGATAATATCCCTGCCGGAACACCCGCAGCTAAATATTTCAACGTGGAGAGCGACTACTGTCTCGAAGTGGAGCTAACTCCCAACCGTGTGGATGCAGCAAGCCATTATGGCGTAGCTCGCGATCTTAAAGCACTGTTTACAAGGGAAGCTTGCGAAAATCAACCCGAATCAATGCTGCCGGAGGTCAACCTCCCTTCCGTTGAAAGTTTCTCACCCGACCGCAATGACGGAGCTGTAGAAATCAAGGTAGAAGACACTGCCGGAGCCCCGCGATATTCAGGAATTACCATCCGCAACGTAGAAGTAAAAGAGTCGCCGGAATGGTTGCGCAATCTTCTCACTACGATCGGTCAGCGTCCAATCAATAATATTGTAGACATCACTAATTTCATACTCAATGGCATAGGACAACCTCTCCATTGCTTTGACCTCGCGAAGGTGAAAGGCGGAAAGATCGTTGTCCGCACTTGTCCTGCAGGCACTAAATTCACCACGCTTGACGGTGTTGAAAGAACCCTTCATGAGAAAGATCTAATGATCTGCAATGCTGAAGATCCGATGTGTATTGCCGGAATATTCGGTGGATTGGAATCCGGGGTTACTTCAGAAACAAAGGATGTATTCATTGAAAGTGCATATTTCAATCCCACTCGCGTACGACTTACAGCACGCAGACATGGGTTGAGCACTGATGCCTCATTCCGATATGAACGTGGCGCAGATCCCAATATTACCGTATATGCGGTAAAATTGGCGGCTATACTGATAAAGGAGTTGGCAGGTGGTGAAATATGTGGAGAGATTGAAGATGTGTATCCCTCACCCGTGGCTGATGCAGAAATGGATTTCTCTCTCAACTACTGTGCTGATCTCATTGGTAAAAGAATTCCCGAGGAACTGATAGTAGCAATTTTGAGAGCACTTGAAATTTCCGTTGAAAAAGATGCAGAAAATCCTGATATTCTCCATCTGCGTGTGCCGGCATACCGCGTAGACGTGACGCGTCCTTGCGATGTTGTAGAAGAGATCCTTAGAGTCTACGGTTATAACAATGTGGAATTTGGTACAGAAATGCATGCCAACCTTTCACCGAAGGGAGACACAGACCTGAGTTACGATCTACAACAGTTGGTAAGCAACCGCCTGACTGGAGAAGGATTCATGGAAATAATGAATAATTCTCTCTCAGCGGTGGGATATTACGAAAAATCCGAGCAACTTCCTCTTGATAGTTGTGTAAAATTAATGAATCCTCTCAGCGGCGACCTGTCCGTGATGAGGAGGACTCTTCTATTCGGCGGACTGGAATCCATAGCACACAATATCAACCGAAAAGCCGACAACCTGAAGTTCTATGAATTCGGCAATGTATATTCTAAAGACATAGATAAGGAAAGTTCTGAGGAACGTCCTCTCGCTCCATTCCATGAACACATGGAACTTGGTCTTTGGATGACGGGAGACGTTATCCTGCCGTCATGGAACAGGAAAGCTGCAGAAGCATCCGTATTCGACCTGAAAGGAATTGTTTTCAATATTTTCCATGTTCTCGGACTCTCTGAAAACGCTATAGTTTGCACTCAAGATACTGACGAATTCTTCTCAGCGCGCCTCAACATCAAGACACGCTCGGGAAAACGAATCGGAGAACTTGGAATCTTGAAGTCTACACTTCTGAAACAGTTTGATATCACCCAAGGTGTAGTGTATGCTGCAATTGACTGGAATTCCCTTTTCAAACTTGTGGCAAAACATCAGGTGACCTACACTGCACTACCGAAAACACAACCTGTGCGCCGCGACCTCGCTCTGCTCATTGACTCCGACGTCAAGTTTGCTCAGATTGAAGAGACAGTGCGTAAGACAGAACGGAAACTTCTTAAGAGCGTTACATTATTTGACGTCTATGAAGGAAAGAATCTCCCCCAAGGGAAGAAGAGCTATGCCATAGCAATCACCCTTCAAGACGATGAAAAGACTCTGAACGACAAACAAATTGAAGTCGTGATGCAGAAAATCATCAAGGCGCTCACTCAATCCGGTGCAGAGCTTCGTTAAAGCACCGATCACTTGAATAAAGACAATTTAAACATCACAATCTGCAACTCATAATCATGGGAAGAGCATTTGAATATCGCAAAGCAAGAAAACTGAAACGTTGGGGC
>CAZXHO010000206.1:0-4775 GCA_964640365.1 uncultured Sangeribacter sp.
CGGGTCGAGAGATGCCCATCCCATAAATTCATCAGCTTCTGATCCCTCGTCTATTACTGTTATCTGACGGTAGGGATAGTGCAGGAAGCCGTCTTTATTGACTTTTATACCGGTCAATACGTTTCCTGATATGATTCGGATGTCAGTTTCCTTATTCAGTTGCCCTTTAAGTAATGAATTGATAGAGGCTCCAACAAAGGTGGATACCAAATGCGGATTCTTTACATCAGGACCTGTTAAAGCAACATATGTCGAGAAGTCGAGTGTTCCTTCATTGGAAACCTTTCCGATTTTGGCTGCAGTTACAGCATCAAGGGTCCATACGGTCTCACCTTTGTTGACAGGTTTAATGGCTGCAATCTGTGTGCCTACATTTCCTGCAGGGTGTGGACCTTCAAACTCATATACTTCGGCTGCCTTAGAAGTGATGCCGGAACCAGCTCGCACACCGAGGTATACTTTCCCGGCAGTTAGTTTCCTGAGAGCCTCCAATCCTTTTTCAAGCCATTTTTTAAGGTTGTCGGTCAACAGCTCTGCTGCCAATGGCGCGGAGTCAAAAGCAGTAACGAAAATGTCGCGAGGCTCTACGGCGATTTCCGGGACAATGTCGTAAGGACGTTGCCTCATCATTGACCATAGACCTGATTTCAGGAGCAACTCCTTGATTCCCTCTTTTGTCGAGGAGGGTGTAAGTTTTACGGCAGTTGCTTCGTTACTCTTCACAATGCTAATAAACTCGATGTGACGGCGTTCACCACGTCTCACTTCTTCAACTTTTCCACCAACCGGTGAGACAAGACTCAATGTTCCCGTAGCCTTGTCTTTCATCAGTGGGTCGCCTGCAGCAACAACATCTCCGGGCTTCACAACTGCCTTCCAAATAGGACCGGGAAAATCGTCCGGGCATATTGCAAAAAGAGTTATGTCCTTGGCTACTGTTACCTCCGTGGAGGGTGCTCCGGGCAAGGGAATGTCGAGACCCTTCTTTACTCGTATGATTTCAGCCATAGAAATAATTAAAAAGTGGACAACGTCATGAATGACAAATATTGACATACATGACGCAGATCTAATTCAGAATATTTTACAAAATTAAGAATATTCGTGAATTTATGCAAAAAAAACTTCCGGAGGCTCAGCACTTCCGGAAGTTTTTATGTCATTAAAATCAAAATTTTACTAATAGTAATTATTTCAGACCTTCAACGAATTTACGATACTGTTCGTTGTCGGGGTCATACTGTAGATATTTGTTGAAATATTCTTTTGCTTTTTCAACATTTTTCTGGTCCAGATAGTAGTTGCCCATGTAGTTATACATCTCTTTTGCATCTGTTGCATAACGTGATGGATCCTGGCTGGCTTCGAGAAGAGTGATAGCCTCAGTATAAGCAGGAATGGCTGCGGAAGCTACTTCTGATTCAGTTGCTTTCTGTTTGGCAACATCACCGATAAATTTCTTTGGCTTATAGTTGTCAGGAAGTATTTCAGCGGCTTTACCAGCATTTTCGAGTGCCATTGCATAATATTTATCTGCAGCAGCGGGATCGTTAGTCTTGTTTTCTACACCTGCATAGAAAGCAAATGTTGCCTGCTGAATATAATCATTATAACCGGGTTTCTCAGAATTTGCAATATATCCTGCATAAGCTTCGGTTGCTTTAGAAAGATTGTTCTCTTCAACATAAGTCATTGCAAGCTGCTTGTAGAATTCACGGTTGTCGGGAGTTCCCTCAATTGCTTCCTGAAGAAGAGCCTGAGCTTCTTCCGGACGTTTCGCAGAATTCAATTCCTGAGCAATCAGGATATAGTCGATAGGAGCGAACTTGTTGTCTTTGTTGCTTTTGTGTGATGCTATCAATGCTTCAGCCATTGGAAGAAGTTCGTTTGCCATCTCTTTAATTTGAGCAGCGTTCATAAACTGATAACGCTGAGCTGTGAAGTTTGAAGGGTTGGCATTCAGAAGTGATGTTGAATAATCATAACCTTTCTGATAGTCACCGCCGTAGAAGAGAAGGAATGCATAGCGGTCTTCATCCTGCTTGAAGTGGTTAGGATTCTTTACGTAGTTACCATACTGCTGGGCAGCCTCGTTATACTTCTGAGCGTTGTAGTATGCATTGGCAATTTCTCTCTGAGCAAGAGCAGAAGTAGGATTGATGCCGAGCAGTTTGTTAAGCATGTCAATTGCATACTGAGGATTTACCATTGTGAAAAGATTTGCATATTTCACATAAGCTTCAGTAGCATTGGGATCATAGTTTGCTGCCATTTCA
Source organism: uncultured Sangeribacter sp. (assembly GCA_964640365.1). GTDB lineage: Bacteria > Bacteroidota > Bacteroidia > Bacteroidales > Muribaculaceae > Lepagella. The sequence continues at coordinate 2,277 of CAZXHO010000206.1, forward strand.
TACTGAGCTGCTGCACCACCAAAATCTTTATTGTCTTTTCTGATATCACCTTCAAACAGATAGATATCAGCTTCCTGCATATTTGACTTGCGTGCTTTTTCAACTTTCTTTGCTATCTCTTTGGCATATGCCACAGGGTCTGCACCATAATATGCTCTTGCCATGGCAATCTGAAGAGCTGCACTCTTCTTGTCTTTGCTTTCTGCCATTTTAAACTGTTTCTCAGCAGCTGCCTTATCACCGTTGAGTAGATCAACATAGCCAAGTCCAACGTAGTTGAACGGATATTCAGGATTGGCTGATACTCCGGAGTTGAAGTAGTTTGCAGCTTCGGACTTGTTGCCTTCCTCTATGGCAATCAGACCAAGATAATAATTGCTGACTGCTTTGTCTGTGCCGCTGTTGTTCATGTTTCTGTTTAGAAGCTCTTTGGCGTTATTAAGCTGATCAGCTTTGTAATATTCTTCGCCTTCTACGTGAGTCTGAGCAAACACAGGGCATGCGGCTGCCGCAATAAGAGCGGACGCTAATATGAACTTGAATTTCATATGTATGAATTTATGTTATTTGTTAGCACCTTTGGAAAATGTAATCACAAAATTAATAAAAAATTCGTGTTTATACTATTTCGGATGAATAATAATATGGTCAATTCTATATTTTTTTTGGTCAAGATGCTTCTCTAAACTTTTTTTAACAAAAAATCCTCGGCATTTTGAACCGAGGATTTAGATGTATTTTTGATTACGTATTATTTTACTTCCACCACTCTTGGATTCATATGATAGGGTAGGATACCGGTTTTGGTTATGATCTTTTGCCCTACAAATCCTGTAAGGAATACATAGAAACTATGTAAGACCGTAGAATTGGAAGCGGTTGAAATCATATAGACTTTTCTTACCAATGGATATTCTCCGGAGTAGATATACGCCTGATAAGGCTTATATGCCACAGCTGAGAAATCGTTCTGTTCGGTAGGATTGCTTACTTTGATTATATTAACTTCTGAAGTCAGATTTGTAGCAACTGTGTCTGTTTCATTTTTATAATCTTCCATTCTTTGATCCATCGGCACTTTCTTTGCCACACTCAGGTCATCTCCAAGCCAGCTTACACTTATAACACCAAGAGCATCCGGATCTGTTTTTACTACATCAAATACCTGTGCATTATTTTTCTGTGCGAAGGCATTAATTTTATCTGTCAGTTTCTCACCTTCGGCTAAGAAAGTTTCACGCATATATGCCACTGTAGAAGATTCTGCATTGTCAAATACTACCTTGATGGCTGTCGTATCATTCCCTGCTAATTGGCTCCAACGGGTAATTTTACCATTGAAAATGTCATTAATTTCTGCCATTGACAACGCTTGCACAGGATTTTTCTTATTGGTAATCAAGGCTACGGCATCCACAGCAATACAATTTTGTCTAACCACACGTTTGTGTTTAGCCTTCATAAATTCAATCTGTTCCTTGCTAAGCTGATGTGTAGAAATGATTGCTTGAGTTGCGTCTGACATGAGTGTATCCAGTGCTTCTCCTTCACTCACATAGAATGGAATAATGGAAGATTCGGGATATGTATATTCAAATACCTCGATTTCTTCGTCAAGGATATTTTTGAATCCGTCATCACAAAATATTGTAGCACTACCTTTCACGTATGCCCCTCTTTTTACAGGAGTACATGAAATTGCTCCGATGGCTGCTGCCACCAGGAGCAATGATGAAGTTACAGATGATTTGAATATTTTCATCGTAAAGAGTTTATAATGGTGATCAGAATTTCCGGCAAAAGTCAGAATTTGCTTCTCTCGGTGTAATCAGTCGTTGCCGACTCCTCTGTATAGTCTGTATCCACGCCATACGCCGTATGCACATAGTATACCACCTACTGTAGCACTGATTGCAGTATTGTCAATCTGGAATACGTCAAATATGAATAACAGACCGACTGCTACATAAACTATCACCATAAATATACCGAAGACTAAACGTCCTCCTTTAGGCATGTTGCCATAATTATTATTACTCATAACTCGATGTTTTAGATGTTTTTCTATCTTTTTAACAAAGAAAACGGGATGTTGTTCGATTATCTATAAAAAATAATCAACATTATCCAATTTATATCAATAGAAAGTCTTTAACGTTTGCATGCAGGTCTGGAATGCCTAACATTAGACAACAAAAGAGTGCACTCCGAATTGGAATGCACTCTTTAATTACTTATTGATTTTTCTGGTCAAAATCAGTTGTTTGCAAGCTTGAAGGTGACAGGGAGACGGAAGTATGAACGTACGGCTACCCCGTTGTTCTTACAGGGCAGCCATTTCGGCATTTTCTTTACCACGCGGATAGCCTTGCGGTTTAGATCCTTATCCACACCTTTAATAATTGTAACGGCTCCAACTGAACCGTCTTTCTCAACAACGAACTGAACAATTACCTTACCCTGAATGTCATTCTGCTGAGCAGCTTCCGGATAACGGAT
>CAZXHO010000207.1:0-4768 GCA_964640365.1 uncultured Sangeribacter sp.
GGAAGCTTTGGAGGCCGGCGTGGATATCCTTTGGATTGGAGCGCGTACCTCAGCTAATCCTTTCGCTGTTCAGGAAATTGCCGATACTCTTAAAGAAGCCGGTGCTACTGATGTTGCCGTGCTCGTAAAGAACCCTGTGAATCCAGACCTTGAGTTATGGATAGGAGCACTGGAAAGACTATACAATGCCGGCATCCGTAGACTTGGTGCTATTCACAGAGGATTTAGCTTCTATGGAAAAAGTATTTACCGTAACCCTCCACAGTGGCACATACCTATCGAGTTGCACAGAAGAATACCGGAGCTTCCCATCGTTATTGATCCCAGCCATATGGGTGGAAAGAGGGAACTTATCTCCTCGCTTTCTCAGCAAGCACTCGATATGAAGTTTAACGGATTGATGATAGAGAGTCATTCTTCGCCTGATGAAGCTTGGAGTGACAAAAACCAGCAGGTAACACCTGAAGTTTTAAAAATTATTCTCGGGTCTCTTGTTCACCGAAACGCTAATCAGGATACAGAAAGTCTTCAGAATCTCCGTGAGCAGATCGACAGGGTTGACACAGAACTCGTGGAACTCTACAAACGCAGAATGGATATCGCCAGAGAAATTGGTAAGTACAAGAAAGAACATTCTATGCCTGTTGTTCAGGAATCGAGATATGATGACCTTATTAAAAGTAGGGTAGCTGCAGCCGTACAAATGGGTATGGCTCCCGATTTCATGAAAACCGTGTTACAGGCAATTCACGAAGAATCGGTTCGTCAACAGCTCGAAGTTCTTAACGACAACTAATTTATAATTTTGTCTCTTTTATAGTCACCGGATTTTTTCGGATCCGGTGGCTAATTTTTTTGTGCCACTCTTTTTTGCTTGAACTCCTCTTTTAAGTTGGTAAAGAATAAGAAAATACTTATCTTTGCGGAAAGCAACGGTTTATAAGTTTTTTGTCTATAAATTCACGTTTGATTAAACCGTTTAAACTTTTTGAGATAAACTATCTAATCATGAAAAAAGCCATATTGTCAAGCATACTGGGAATAGCCGCTTTGTGCGCTGGTGCAACAGACATATTTTTTTATTCCCCGGAAGATGGAAGCGGAGGTTTGCGATTCGCAGTAAATGAAAACGGATCTGCATGGAGAAGTATAGGAAATGGATATGATTTCGTTAAATCGGATTTCGGTTCATGGGGACCCGGCAAGAAGATGTGGAATCCGCAGCTTTTCCCGACTTCCACAGGATGGTCGTGTCTATTTCGCGTCACTCCTGACGGTTCAGTTATAGGATGGGCACAGTCTCCGGATCTTATCAGTTGGAAACCTCAGGAATATATGACTCCTGCCGATACAACGAAACTCACATTCAGATCTAATGTTGGCTTTACACCTTCGGTAATTGAACTCGAAGGGCAGAAGATTGCAGGGTATATAATGAAAAGTGATGCGGCAACCGTAAAGCGACTTGATGATTATACTGCTGAAAGGGGTCGTCTGGCTGCTTTATATTCAGAACATTGTGATAAAGATAGTGAACGTTTTGCTGGGTTGCAGCCGGTGAATGGAAAGGTGAAGGCTACCGGTGATAGTAAGCAGATCAGTCCGTTGCTAATGGGGATATTCTTTGAAGATATAAATTATGCTGCTGACGGCGGTCTGTATGGCGAACTCATACAGAACCGTGATTTTGAATATAACCCGGGAGAAAATTGGAGGGAGAAAGACTGGGGACATTCTTATGCATGGAAAGTAGAAGGAGACAAAATTGGATTTACAGTTCAGACAGAGAATCCGATACATCCCAATAATCCTCATTATGCTCGCCTTGACGTGAAAGGTGGTATTGCAACTCTTATTAACAACGGCGGAAATGCATTCGTGAATTCAGGCTATGATGGAATAGCCTTGAAAAAAGGTGAGCCTTACAGACTTCGCATGAAGGCAAGGTCAAATTCAAAAATGCCCTTAGAAGTGAATCTTGTTTCAGAACATGGTAGGAAACTGGCATCCAACAAATTCACGGTTACGCGTTCCGGAAATGAATGGAAAGAGTATGAGGTAATTCTAACTCCCGATGAATATTCTGCGGTTTCATCATTACGAATAATTCCTAAAGCTTCGGGAATACTTGATTTGGATATGATAAGCCTTTTCCCGGTCAATACATTTAAGGGTAGAGAAAATGGTTTGAGAGTTGATCTTGCCCAGTCTCTCGCCGATTTGAAACCTCGTTTTGTAAGATTCCCCGGAGGGTGTGTGGCTCATGGAAACGGTATAGATAATATTTATGACTGGAAAGGTTCCATCGGTAAACTTGAAGAACGGAAACCATTATCTAATTTATGGGGTTATCATCAGACAAGGGGGCTTGGATATCATGAATATTTTCAATTCTGCGAAGATATAGGAGCTGAGCCACTTCCGGTGCTTGCTGCGGGTGTACCTTGCCAGAATTCATCTTCACCTTCTCATTATACTCATGATGACCTCACTCACTACGGCCAACAGTGTGGAATTCCGATGGAAGACATGGGTGCATATGTGCAGGATGTGCTCGATCTCATTGAATATGCCAACGGTCCCGTGAGCTCGGTATGGGGAGCTAAACGTGCGGCAGCCGGACATCCGGAACCATTTAACCTGAAATATATAGGTATCGGTAATGAAGACATGATAACAGAAGTTTTCAAAGAACGATTCAATATGCTCAATAAGGCTGTAAAAGAGGCATATCCGGAGATAACCGTTGTAGGAACCGTTGGTCCTTTCTATGAAGGTGCTGATTATGAAGAAGGCTGGAAACTTGCAAAAGAACAGAACATCGATATGGTAGATGAGCATTATTATGTCGACCCTGCATGGCTCATCTATAATCAGGATTATTATGATGATTATGACCGCAAGGGAACCAAGGTATATCTTGGAGAGTGGGCGGCTCACCTTCCCGGGCGTCCATCCAATATTGAGACTGCTCTTGCTGAAGCACTTTACCTCACTTCAGTAGAACGAAACGGTGATGTAGTGACAATGAGCTCCTATGCTCCGCTTCTGGCGAAAGATAATCATACACAATGGAAACCGGATCTTATTTATTTCAATAATACAGAAGTCCGTCCTACCACCGATTATCATACCATGAGATTATATGGTGAAAATTCAGGCAGCAAGTACCTCAATGCTGATTTAAGCATTGACTCTGATAATGAAAAAGTAAAGGCAAGAATAGGAACATCCATAGTAAAAGATGACAACACCGGAGATATAATCGTAAAACTGGTTAATATGCTCCCTGTTGAGGCTGTGATGGATATGGATCTTTCCAATTGTTTCAACCATACCACCGGTTCATTGAATTCTATACGTACTGTAATGAGCGGTTCTCCTGCGGATGAAAAGGCATCGATTAAAACGGATCGGGTTACCCTTGAATCTCCTCATTTCAATCTACCACTCCCACCTTATTCTTTCACGGTGCTACGCATAAAATAAGAAATTAGGACGCAAATATTTGCGTCCTAATTTCTTATTTTATGATGTTATGATGATTATTCAGGCATTTAGATTTCTTATAAGAGCCTTTCCGCAATAAGAAACCAATGGCTGTTCCTTTTTCTGCAATTCTTCTGCAAGTTCTCTTGCAAAAGAAAGACGTTTTAACAGTCTGAATGTCAAGATATCAGCCTCTTCCATGGTTCTAACTGATTCAGCGAGTTCGAGAGCCTTTTCTTTATCAACCTCTTCCGGTGGGAATAGATAACAGGCTGTAAGTCGCGATTCGCGCATATTTTCATCTTGCCACAATGATTCAGCGAGTTTCATATTCTGTTCATGAGCCCGGGCGATCTGAGCGATTTGAGGAAGCTGAAGGCCGAAAATAATTTTATATGGCATTCCCGCCTTGCGAAGAGTATCAGATACTATTCCATTCCTGAAGGCAAGGAAATTATGTTTAATGGATTTTATACTATCTTGAATATCCATAGGCTATCTGTTTCATTTGAAGTTGTCTTTAGAGACTTTTATGTGATATAAAACGTATAAGAGAAATAGGTATTATAAATGGGGTTAAAAATTCATCTTTATATTCAATTAATAGTTTAGGTTTAACCTCATAAAAACATATCGTTGATTTTATAATTAGGAGGCTTAATGATGAAAAATTATTAAATTTGCATTTCGGAATTTTGGAAATTAATCCCGGCTATTAGTTACCGGGAGAAAGATAATAAAACTCTAAGCACATGAGTCAGAAAAACGCATCAAAAAAGAAACGCCGGGTGTTCCTTACCGGAGCAACCGGAACAATGGGAAGCGCTGCCTTGAAAGAATTTATTGAACGTCTCGACAAATTCTCACTCATCGTGCTCGCAAGGGATAGTAAAAAGAACCGAAAATTTCTCTCTCCATATTTGAAAAAGGGCATAGTAGTAGTTTGGGGCGATCTTCTTAATTATGAAAATGTTCTCAAAGGAGTTGAAGGTGCTGATGTAGTTTTACATGCAGGAGGAATGGTTTCTCCGGCAGCTGACTATCATCCTATGAAAACGTTTAAGGTTAATACAGTATCCATGAAAAATATTATAGATGCTGTAAAATCACAAAGTGATCCTGATTCAATAGCTGTGGTATACATAGGTTCGGTTGCACAATATGGTTCCTATAATCCACCGAATCATTGGGGCAGATGTGGTGATTTGCTTCTACCCGCAAAAATGGATGGTTATGCTTTAGTAAAGGTAGCAGCCGAAAGACTACTTACTGATTCCGG
>CAZXHO010000208.1:0-4762 GCA_964640365.1 uncultured Sangeribacter sp.
CGAGCCAGAGCCCCGCAAAAAGCACCCTCCTCCGAGCCAGAGCCCCGCAAAAAGCCAAAACTTCCAAAGATAACTCACAAAAATAATCAAAATCCCCCACATCCCCAAATCTCCCATCCCCACAGTTCCCCTAATCTCCCTAATCTCCCTAATCCCCCTAATCTCCCTAACCTCCTTAATCTCCCTAATCTCCTTAATCTCCCTAATCTCCCTACTCCCCCGGATGCGTCCTATAAAATTCCTCCAACTTCTCAAGATAATACCTCCTTAACTCGCTCCAACGATAATAAGGTCCCTCTACCGCCTCACCCGGCATAGTCACCTCACGCTCATTGATCAAAGCTTTCACAAGCACATCCTCTTCATTACCCCCCGGCTTCCTATAAAAGAGAAGCTGAAGATTACCACCCATCGGAATGATGTCATGGTCATGCCATCCAAGAGAATCCAACTGCTCAAGAGAATCGATACGATCCCCATAACCACCAAGTTCCATCAGGCAGATTAGATTAAGAAGAATGCCGTCATGGCCATAGCGCAATCTTGCACTTGTCTTCTCCCCGGCAATAGCAGAATCAGTCTGTTCAATAATTCTTTCCAATAGTTTACGTTGCACATACGGAGGTCTTCCATTAGTTAGGGAAGTATTACCACCATGCAGAAACCATCCTGCATTTCCCTGAAGCCAATTATCCTTAAGCTCCTCTTCAGAGAAAACATCTTCCAAAAGCCAAGGCTGACCGCTATGACTCTGAGTGTTTGCAAGCACCCAGTAGAGATAAGGCATCAGACCCGGGGCTACACTATCACGTGCAAACTGAGGATCCGTAACGAGCCTGTCAAGAAAAGCATCAGAACTATTATGGTTATTCTTAAACTCCTGAAGCACTGTCTTGTCAGCCTCCGACTTCTCAGCCCAGCCCTTCTTATCATCAAAATTCATAAACCACATGTCAGCATTGCTGGCATCTACAGTAGGATTAATTTGAGGTACAATTTCCTGAATTCCCTTCAAACCATTATACATTGACAAAATACACCTGATCACAACTGTGGATTTTGCATCTATATCGGCATCAGAATTAAAGATCTCAGGATAATTAAGAGCCATTCTTCTGCCTATCACCCTGTGTTGAACAGCCCCTTTATCTGACAATTCACCGAGCCTTCCTTCTGAAGATTTCTGAATCTGCCTTAAAGCATCAAGAGTTTTAATTCCAAGTGGCGTAAGCTTACCATTCCTTTCAGCTGCTTCCAATCTCCTTACAGGAGTAAGATAATCGTCTCCTCCAATCAGCCAACGGCTTCCATGTCGTGAATAATGCTCCATATGGAACGGAGTATAACCTTCTGGTGGAGGCGTCTGCATGGGAGGTTCCTTCTCCACCCAAGGGTATTCCATAAGATTACCACTCAACTCTTTTACCGATGCCAAACTACTTAGGGAAATAGCTGATAGCATCAAAACAATTCCGAATCTTTTCCAAGTCATACGATAATCGCAAATTTATTTCTTTGTAAAATATCTTATTTTAAGACTGCCATATAAAAATGGAGGCGACGTTTCCGCCGCCTCCCGATTTATTTAAAATAGTAACTTCTTTAATGTGTCAAGCCATTATTTCTTAACCATTGTAAGAGAAGGTAATCCTGGTTGCAATGACAAAGTAATTGTATACGTACCTGCATCAGCAACCTTAATGTTGTCACCATCGAGTGTAAGATCCTTAACGTCACCACCGAGGTTCATGTCCCAGTTACCGTTGAAACGGATCTTAAATTCATCATTGGCAGCAAATACAATCTCGCCGGTCCAAGTAACACCGTTATCATCAGAAGTCATAGCGACATCGCTACCCCAGCCAGAAGCTGCGAATGAACCGATAAGACCAACTGTATTAATCTTGGTAAGTTCGTACTTAGTCAATTGATAGCTGATTGCATCATAATTTATAGTCATCCAATAAGTACCGTTAGCTTCAGGTTTGATGTTCTTTGCTGTACCACCAAGAACGAGAGTACCTGAATTGGCAGCGTCCTCTGTAGCTGCACCATAATCTGTGGCATTATCCCACTTAGGTTCAGCACAAACCTTAAAGGAATCATCAACAGGAATTACACCATAATAATATCCCTTACCGCTGTTAAGTTGCAAGAAAGCAGAAGCTGTCTGTGACCATCCGTTAGCACCACCCGGTGTGTAAAGAACTTCAGGCTGAAGGAGAAGTTTAAATTCATAAGTCATCTCCTCCATATTGATAGTCAACTTATAGTTTCCTGGCTCTGTAAGTTTGCCTGACTGTGCATGTTCAGTAACAAGCATACCTGAAAGGCTGTCATCACCGTTAACTTCAGTACCAACCATTCCATCCCAATTCTGGTCAGCAATTGCACTTTCGGGAGCGATTTTCCAATAAGAGCCTCCTCCGTTTGCATCGAGCTGGTCCTGGGTAACTTTAAACTTGAATACGAACACAGGATCGTCATATACACTTACATCATCAGAATGTTCGAAGACAAACTGATCAACTTCTGCCTTGTCAGCGATATTCCACGTTGTAGAGTTACTGAGGAAATAATAGTGATCCTCAATTACAAAACCGGAATCCATACAAGTTTCATAGAGGTCACCGGAGACTACGTAATAATTCGAAGCGTTAGAATCGTCTGTAGGAGCGAGACGATAATTGCTACCGTCAATAACAACATAAGCTGCTATACGATAATATGCTTCTTTTTCTTTCGGACTCTTACCGAAAAGTGTAATATGAGCAGAGTTCCAGTCCTTTGCTTCTACAGAATATACATTAGAACCATCCTCATTGGCAACTCCGGGAATAGTGGAGAGGGTTACGACCTTATCGAAAGTAGAAGTAGAAGAAAGTTCAAATTTATATTCAATTGTGGCATTTTCAGGAAGATTCTTAGTCGATACAAGTTCAATTACAGGAATAGTAGCACCATCTGCACTGAAATTTTCCAATGTAATTCTTGTCGGACCACCAATGGCACTCAACATTCCATGTGACTGTACATCATCTAAGGTCACGATGGGCTGCTGCTCATTCTGCTGTGGAGGTGCCGGTTCTATTGTTTCTTTACAGGATCCGGCGAACAGTCCAAGCACTCCTAACAGAAGTATATTTATTTTTTTCATTGTCTGTAAAAATAAAGAGTTTAGAAAAATTTCCTATCAGCGACAGGACTTTAATCCTGTCGCTTATTGTAGTGGAAAATTACTTAATGGGCAGGATCAAGGGTTAGATAATAGATTCCTGCTTCAAGGCTCAAATGAACAAGACCTGTAAAGTCTGATGTCATCTTGATATTTCCGGGGTTCTCACCGGCATTGAGGGCATATCTTTCACCCGGAGCGATATCTGCTGATGAGCCTGAACCCATATTAATGCTTCCCCATGTTGAGTCAGCCACCTTAAATTCTGTTCCGGCAGGGATGGTTACATTTGCAATCACCCATGTATCCTTATCGGGACCGGTTACAAATCTGTACTCTTCAGGAGCACCCCAGTCATTCATACCACCACGGAGATACATTGCAGAAGGCACACCTTCTACCCATATAGCCAGATAGTCGGCAGAAACGCCCTTAAACGACACCGGATTTGAAATATAGACTGTATTAGATTCACTTTGTGCCACATATGCTTTCAGACGCATATAAAGCTTCTGATAAGGAAGAGGCAGATCTTCTTCAGATTTTACACCTGAGAGATACTCCAAGGCAGCAGCTACATCAGCGTTGGTAGGATTCACCTGAGCGCAGTCGTAGAAACTCTGGGTAATCTCTTCATATTTAGAGAAATCTTCTGTAAGAGAACACTGAACTTTATAAGTAGCAACCGCTGCATAACCGAAATCCGGTTGTGAACAGGTAAGATGGAAAGTACCTTCGCGGTTGTCGTTGGTAAGCATAATTGTCTGATCCTGCATTACAGGATTGTTGAGGAAGTCCGCCCTGACTTCTCCTTGGTGAGTCTTGAGCACAGGATTATCATCCCATGTCTCGCTACAGCTGGAGAAACCGAGTACAGCGGCTGCCGCACACATTATAATTATCTTTTTCATTGTATTGAAGATGCTAATTTATGTTAACTTTTTCTGTCTTTATACGGGATGTAAGAATCCCGTATAAAGAATTTGAAATTTTGTTAATAACCTTCGTTCTGTGTGAACTCAGGCTGTGCGGCACGCACTGCATAAGGAATAGGATAAACAGCGTTACGGTCAGCGATACGTGTTCCGTCGTTGTTGTCGATATTTCCTTTGTACTGCCAGATTGTCTGTGACGGACCTACGAACATGCCATTACGTACGAGGTCAGTACGACGGGTTGATTCAAGATAAAGCTCGCGTGAACGTTCATCCATGATACCCTTCTTTGTAAGATCTGTAAATCCATAAAGAGGTGCACCTGCGCGCTTACGTACGATGTTTACATAATCGAGAGCTTTCTGACGGTCACCAGCGTTGCCATTGATATAACATTCTGTGTACATCAGATAAACGTCTGCAAGACGAATGATCGGTTGGTCAGTAGTTGCAAATGATGTTGCAGGGAATCCAATGTTCCAGCTGCCATCTGCATTCTGAGTCATATTCCAGCCGCCATCTTCAGCACTGTTGCGGGTTCTACCTGTAAATTTGATAATTGCATTACCACCTGTTGTGTTCCATGCACCTGTGAAGCCCTGGAAGCGGTCTGAATAGTCTTCTGCCTCCCATGAACCGTCTTTATCAGAAC